>DXDD01000174.1 GCA_019115665.1 Candidatus Eisenbergiella pullistercoris
GAGCCGGAAAATATGCGGACTTTGACTGGTTTAAGACGGCAGAAGGCGAATCGGCCGTGGAAGTGAAATCAAAGCAATAATACTGGAACATACTGAAAAAGTGTTCTCAGGAGCAGTTGGGAGGCAAAAAATGCAAAAGGAATATCAAAAATGGGCAGAAGAAATCTTTCAGAAATTTGAGAAGAAAATGGAGCAGGTCGTGCCCCGTTCCAGAGAAAAAATTCCGGCAACGGCAATAGACGGCGTACATGACGACCGTTCAGATTCCTCCAGAAAATGGAATCCGGATGATGGACTGAACTGGTGGACCAACGGATTCTGGGGCGGTATGCTCTGGATGATGTATCATGCTACGGGAAAAGAGGAATATGCCCAGGCGGCACGGATTTCAGAAGAAAAGATGGATCAGTGCTTTGAGCAGTATTACGGACTCCATCATGACGTGGGATTTATGTGGATTCCCACAGCCGTAGCTGATTACAGGCTGACCGGGAATGAGGACAGCAGAAGAAGAGGAATGCACGCCGCCAACCTGCTGGCAGGACGGTTTAATCCTGTGGGGAAATTTATACGGGCCTGGAATGACGGCGCGAATGATACGGACACCAGAGGGTGGGCGATCATTGACTGTATGCTGAACCTCAATCTCTTATACTGGGCGTATGAAGAAAGCAGAGATCCCAGATTCCGGCAGATCGCCATGGCTCATGCGGATACGGCAATGGAGCATTTTGTGCGTGGAGATGGATCTGTAAAGCATATTGTGGAATTTAATCCGGAAACCGGTGAGGAAGTCTGTGATTACGGCGGACAGGGTTATGCTCCCGGTTCCTCCTGGACCCGCGGACAGTCCTGGGGGCTGTATGATGACACGGCGGCGGCAATCGCAGCCTGCGGCCTGATTGAGATTGCAGGCGCCGTGCCTGAACTGGAGAAGGAGCTGTACCTGTCAGCCGCCGTTAAACTGCTGAAGTCTTTGGATGAGAAACACTGCGACTGGAACGGTAATACGGATTGTTTCCTGACATGCTGCAGCAGCGCCTATCATGCGGCAAAGCATAACCATAGCCTGGTATACGCGGACAGCTATTTTCTGGAGGCGATTTTAAAGCTTCGGGGAACGGATTTCCTGCTGTGGTAAGAATTTATCTGCCCGCGCGATCCGGATGTTTTTAGGGGGCTCCTGAAAAGGGTCCCTTTTTTGATGGAAGACCCTGGCAGGCGGCCGATATCCTTTCAAAATCCGGTTTTTGTGTAAATCCCCGGAAAAGTCGCTCATTTTTTTGCGTTTTTCTTGAAAAAGTCGCTCATTTTTTGTATACTGAAAAATCAGAGAGGAGTGACCCCCATGGCTGAGACGTACCTGAAGCGAAAAATAGATACGTACCTGCGTTCCTGGAAGGAAGATCCGGGCCGGAAGCCGCTGATCGTCAAAGGCCCGCGGCAGATCGGAAAAACGGAATCCATCCTGCATTTCGCCGCAGAGGCTTATCCGAATGTCATTTATATCAATTTTGTCGAGGAACCCAAATACAGGCTCATTACGGAAAATGGGTATAAAACAGATGATATCATACGAAATATCTCCCGGATGGATCCCTCCCGGCATTTTGAGCCAGGCAGAACACTTCTCATTTTTGATGAGCTTCAGGAGTATCCGGAAATCGCTACAGCCCTGAAATTTTTTAAGATCGACGGCCGCTTTGACGTGATCTGCAGCGGTTCCCTGCTGGGTATTTCCTATCAGCGGATCGAAAGCAACAGCGTGGGATACAAGACGGATTACGATATGAGTTCCATGGATTTTGAAGAATTTCTATGGGCAAAGGGATATGACGGCAGAGCGGTGGAAGAACTGCGCGGACACATGGAAGCTGCCGCACCCTTTCCGGAAGTGCTGATGAAGGTGTACAGCGAGCTGTTCCTGGATTACTGTATCCTTGGCGGCATGCCGGCAGTCGTGAGGGAATACATCCAAAACGGGACCTTTGAAGGAACGCTGGATATTCAACGTCAGCTGCTGGCAGATTACAGAGAGGATATCCGCAAATATGCGGAAGGGATGGAGCAGGCCCGGATCCTCAATGTCTTTGAGCAGATCCCGGTCCAGCTGGCAAAGGACAATAAGAAATTTCAGATCTCCAAGGTGGCAAAGGGAGCCCGTTTCAAGGATTACCGCGGCTGCATGGAATGGCTGCGGGACGCCGGAATCGTCAACATCTGCTATTGCCTGAACTATCCGGAGCTTCCGCTTCGGGGAAATTATGATGATACGAAATACAAGCTCTATTTCTTTGACACCGGATTGTTTGTGGCCATGCTGGACGAAGAGGCGCAGGACGATCTGCGTGCCAATAAAAATCTGGGCGTATACAAGGGCGCGCTGTATGAGAATATCGTAGGTGAGGCTCTGAAAAAGTGCGGATATGATCTTTACTATTATAAAAGGGATGATTCCACACTGGAAGAAGATTTTTTTGTCAGAACCAGCCAGTCCCTGATCCCCATAGAAGTAAAGGCAAAGCGGGGAACCGCAAAATCACTCCGCACTCTGATCCGGAGCGACCGATATCCGGACATTACGTGCGGGATCAAATTTACCGGAGGGAACATCGGATACAGCGACGGCATCTATACGTTCCCCTATTTCTGCGCGTTTCTTCTGAAGGACTGTCTGAAACGGGCGGTCACGAACGGAAATTCTCCTGTGTGCGGCGACAACAATGCTACGGAAAAATAAAGGTGTATGGAATGAGAAAACTTGCATTAAGCGATGAAATACTGTTATCCATTGAAAAGCCAGCCCGCTACATCGGCGGCGAGGTCAATTCGGTAATGAAGGATCCCGAAAAGGTGACAACCCGTTTTGCCATGTGTTTTCCCGATGTATATGAGATCGGCATGTCCCATCTCGGAATCCAGATTCTCTACGATATGTTCAACCGCTGGGACGACGTGTGGTGCGAGAGGGTCTATTCCCCCTGGGTGGATCTGGACAAAATCATGCGGGAGCGGCACATCCCGCTGTTCGCTCTGGAAAGTCAGGACCCGGTAAGGGATTTTGATTTTCTGGGAATCACCATTCAATATGAAATGTGCTATACCAACATCCTGCAGGTGCTCGACCTGTCCGGCATCCCGCTCCTTGCTGCGGAGCGGACCAAGGAGGATCCCATCGTGATCGGCGGCGGCCCCTGCACCTACAATCCGGAGCCCATCGCGGACTTTTTCGACCTTTTTTACATCGGAGAGGGCGAGACTATTTACAGGCAGCTTCTGGATCTGTATCAGGAATATCAGAAAGAAGGCTGGACCCGCCGGGAATTCCTGACCGCTGCGGCAAAGATCCCCGGGATCTACGCGCCGTCTTTATATGAGGTTTCCTACCACGAGGACGGCACTATCGCGTCCTTCGCCCCGTCCGTGGAGGGCATTCCGGAAAAGATCGTCAAGCAGATCCAGATGGATCTGACGGATACCTATTATCCGAAAAAACCGGTGGTTCCCTTCATGAAGATCACCCAGGACCGGGTGACGCTGGAGATCCAGAGGGGCTGCATCCGCGGCTGCCGTTTCTGCCAGGCGGGTCAGCTCTACCGGCCCGTGCGGGAGCGGGACGTGAACATGCTGAAGGAATACGCGGTGGACATGCTGGAGAGCACGGGGCAGGAGGAGATCACGCTGAGCTCTTTGAGTTCCAGCGACTATTCCCATCTGGAGGAGCTGGTCACCTTCCTGATGGACACCTGCCGGGAGAAAATGGTGAACATTTCCCTTCCCTCCCTGCGCATCGACGCCTTTTCTCTGGACATCATGGGAAAGGTGCAGGATGTGAAAAAAAGCAGCCTGACCTTCGCGCCGGAGGCCGGAAGCCAGCGGCTTCGGGACGTGATCAACAAGGGGCTGACCGAGGAGGTCATCCTGAAGGGAGCCGCCATGGCCTTTGAGGGCGGCTGGAGCCGGGTGAAGCTGTATTTCATGCTGGGCCTTCCCACGGAAACCGAGGAGGATATCCGGGGCATTGCCGAGTTGTGCAACAAAATCGCGGCCACCTTCTTTGAAACCGTGCCCAAGGAGAAGCGAACCGGACAGATCCAGATCGTGGCCAGCACCTCCTTTTTCATTCCCAAGCCCTTCACCCCCTTCCAATGGGCGGCCATGAACACGGAGGAAGAATTTCTGGACAAGGCGAGGCTCACCAGACAGGCGGTCCATGAGCAGCTGAATCAGAAACGGATCAAATACAACTGGCATGAGGCGGACGTGAGCGTGCTGGAGGGCGTGTTCGCAAGAGGCGACCGCAGGCTGGCGCGGGTCATCCGCATGGCCTATGAACGGGGCTGCATCTATGATTCCTGGGGAGAGTATTTCCATAAGGATGTCTGGATGGACTGCTTTGCGGCCTGCGGCCTGGATGTGGGCTTTTATACCACCAGAGAACGCTCCCTCGACGAGATATTCCCCTGGGATTTTCTGGACTGCGGCGTAACGAAGGAATTTTTAAAGAGAGAATGGCAGCGGGCGCTTGCGGAAACCGTCACCCCCAACTGCAAGCAGCAGTGCCAGGGCTGCGGGGCTGCAAGGTTCGGCGGCGGCATCTGCTATGAAAAACGAAACGCCGACGGCGTGATCGAAGATGGCTCCGCCCAGACGCTTCTGGAATACGCGGCCCGCCATCAGGCGGAAGCCATTCTTCCATAAATAAAAATGCCGCCCTGCGGCGGCGGAAAAAGAGGCGGAGAAAGCCTGCGGCTTTCTCCTGGAAATTTGCGCAGAGGCGCAAATTCCTATGATTGAAGTGCCGCCCTGCGGCGGCGGAAAAAGAGGTAAGCATGAAGCTTCGGATACAGTTTTCCAAATACGGCCCGCTGCGGTTCATCGGCCATCTGGACGTGATGCGGTTTTTCCAGAAGGCCATCCGCCGGGCGGGGATCGATATTGCCTATTCCTCGGGCTTCAGCCCGCATCAGATCATGAGCTTTGCCTCCCCCCTGGGCCTTGGGGTGGAGAGCAGGGGAGAATATCTGGATATTCAGGTCAACGAACCCATGAAAAATCCCATGAACGCGCAGGAGATGAAGGGGCGGCTGAACGCCGCCTGCGTGGAGGGGATCGAGATCCTGCGGATCGTCCGCCTTCCGGACAACGCCGGAAACGCCATGGCCAGCGTGGCCGCGGCGTCCTATACCGCCGCCATGAAACAGGACGAATCCGTCCGGCAGGCAGGCGTTTCCCTTTCGGACTTTTCCTGCCTGGAGCCTGTGATCCCGGATTTTCTGGCGCAGGATCAGATCTTCATCACAAAGGAAACGAAAAAAGGCGTCTCCCGGATGGACATCCGTCCCGGCATTTTCTCTCTTTCCGTTCATGACGGGGTTCTGGAATTTCTCGTGGATGCCAGCAGCGCGGGAAACATCAAGCCTTACGCCCTGCTTGATGCGCTGCTTTCCTTTGCGGGAAAGGAAACGCCGCCCTTCTGGACGGTGCAGTTTACCCGGCTGGAAACCTTTACCCGCACGGCGGACGGAAAGCTGATCCCGCTGGGTGACGTGGGGGAGGCGTTCTGACCATGGGCAGAGAAGTTTCCGTTCCGAAGGTTTCCCTTCCGAAAAAAACAAAATCGGTTCTGATCCTTCTGAAAGAAAGGAACCGGATCCTGTCCCTTCTGCTTTCCAACGGGCAGCTTACCGCGCTTTCCGCCTGGCCGGACGAAGCGGAGAACGAAGGAAGCGCCGGTTCGGCTTCGCCCTCCTCCGGCGGCCCGGCGGCCCGGGAGAGCGCAAAATCCCCCGGCACGCCGGCCGCGCGGCTGAACAGCATCTACGTGGGCAAGGTGATGAATGTGGCAAAAAACATCAACGCCGCCTTTGTGGAGCTGACGAAGGGCCAGCGCGCCTTTCTTCCCCTTTCCCATATGGCATCCGCCCGGATCCTCAACCGGAAGGCGGACGGGCGGATCCTCGCCGGGGACGAGCTGCTGGTGCAGGTGGAGAGGGAAGCGGTCAAAACCAAGGAACCGGTGCTCACCACGGAGATCTCTCTTGCGGGCTGCTACGCGGTGGTTTTTCCGGGAAAGGAGAAAGGCCGCCTGCAGTTTTCGGGAAAGCTTTCCGATAAAACAAGGCGGCAGATCACAGAAGCCCTTGCCGCGGCGGATATCCGGGAAGAGACGCTGACCGCACAGGGCTGCAGCCTGATCGTGCGGACCAACGCGGGGGCGCTCCTGCAAAATGATGCCAAAACGCCTGTACACGATGAAAGCGTTTCCTTGTATGACGCCGGACAGAGCGTCCACAGCGCCGGAGCGCCCCTGCCCGCGAACACGGAAAAACCGGCTGCGGATGACCTGGCGCCCCTGATCCGGGAAGCACA
Source organism: Candidatus Eisenbergiella pullistercoris (assembly GCA_019115665.1). Taxonomy (GTDB): domain Bacteria; phylum Bacillota; class Clostridia; order Lachnospirales; family Lachnospiraceae; genus Eisenbergiella; species Eisenbergiella pullistercoris. The sequence continues at coordinate 6,373 of DXDD01000174.1, forward strand.
GGCCCTCATCCGACAGGCTGCGGCGCTGTGGCAGAATGCGGGCACGAGGACCTGCTACAGCTGTCTGTACCGGCCGGAGAGCGGGTATCTCACCGAGATTCGGGACACGCCGCAGGAGCAGTATGAAGAGATCCTCACCGACGATCCTGCCCTGTATGAAGAGATCCGCGCCTTCCTGGAGCGTTCCTGCCCGCAGGCCTTTTCCGCCCTGCGCCTGTATCAGGACAGCGCCGTCTCCCTCCGGAATCTCTACGGTCTTCCCGCGAAGATCCGGGAAGCCTGCGGCAAACGGGTCTGGCTGAAAAGCGGCGGCTATCTGGTCATCGAACCCACGGAGGCGCTCACGGTCATCGACGTCAATTCCGGAAAATACACAGGCAAAAAAGGCATGCGCGACACCTTCCGCCTGATCAACCGGGAGGCCGCTCTGGAGATCGCGAGACAGCTGCGCCTGCGCAACCTGTCCGGCATCATCCTCGTGGATTTCATCAGCATGGAGAAAAAGGAGGATGAAAAGGAGCTTCTTCAGCTTCTTTCCGCGGAGCTGAAAAAGGATCCCGTCAAAACGGCCGTGGTTGACATGACCCCTCTCGGCCTGGTGGAGATCACCCGGAAAAAGGTAAGGCGCAACATCTATGAACAGCTGTCGGAGCTTTCTGCGGCTGCCGAAAAGGAGAACCATGAGGCTGCTTTCCATGAAAAAACAGTATGACGGAACCTGGCTGCACGGCTACGAGCTGACTTATGAAAACCGGGCAGGCCGTGAAAAGACCTTTGAAATGGTAAGCCGCAATGCTCTGAACGACCCTTCCGAAATCGGCGCCCGCGTGAGCGGCGTCACCATCGTCGCATGGAAGGACGACAGGCTCCTCCTTCTGAAGGAATTCCGCATGAGCATCAACCGGACCATCTACAACCTCTGCGCCGGCATGCTGGAGGAGGGCGAGAGCGTGGAGGACTGTGCCAGAAGAGAGCTGTATGAGGAAACCGGCCTTCGCGTGGCCCGTTTTATCGACATCCTTCCCCCGTCCTATTCGGCGGTGGGCTTTTCCGATACGGCCACCTGGCTGGTGTTTCTGGAGGCCGAGGGCAATCCCTGCTGCTCCCTCCTTTCTGAAAATGAGGAAATTTCCGCTGCTTTTTATACGAGAGAACAGATCAGAGAAATGCTGAAAACAGAAACCTTCAGCTCCCGTTCCCAGACCGTCGCCTGGTTTTTTAAAAATGGCTGTCTGCCGGGAAGGGGTAAAATCTGAAAGGAGACGGACACACATGGATCAGAAAACATACCGCACGATCGAAGAATATATGCTGAGTTTCATGAAGGATGCCGCGCACGATCCCATGCACATTTACCGGGTCTTATATCAGGCCCTGCGCATAGCGAAAGGATATCCTGAAGTGAACCGGGATATTCTGATCGCCTCCTGTCTTCTCCATGATATCGGCAGGATGAAACAGTTCCGGAATCCCCGGCTGTGTCATGCCAAAGAGGGTGGGAAAATGGCGTATGAATTTATGAGGAGCCTGGGATGGAGCGAAAAGGACTGCAGACATATTCAGGCGTGTATCACAACCCACCGATTCAGAGCTGACCGCCAGCCTAAATCCATAGAGGCCAAAATCCTTTTTGATGCGGACAAGCTGGATGTTACCGGAGCGCTGGGGATTTCCCGTACTTTACTGTATAAAGGAAAGGCAGACGAGCCATTGTATGCCGTGGATGCCGAAAACCGGATATACGAAGGGAAGGACAGAAATGAGCCGGAATCTTTTCTGAAAGAATACCATTTCAAGCTGAGCCGGCTGTATGAAACGTTTTATACTCCCGAAGCTTTTGAAACGGCGAAGCACAGAGAGAAAATGACGGTGATGTTTTATCATGAGCTCATGGATGAAATATCAACAGGCGATATGGACCAGCTGTTAAATTTGGAGAATTAAAGAAAAAAGAGGAAAAAAAGAAAACTTTTCGGCAAAAAAAGATTGACACATTCCTCCTTCGATGCTATGATACATGAGTATGCCGCATGACGAGGTAAAAGTATGTCCGCAGAGCCGGACATCACCGAAGCCAGCGAGTTTGAGAAATAGGAGGTGCCCTATGTACGCAATTATTGCAACAGGTGGAAAACAGTACAAGGTTTCCGAAGGCGATGTTCTCAAGGTAGAGAAGCTGAACGCTGCGACTGGAGACACTGTAACGTTTGACCAGGTGGT
>DXDD01000175.1 GCA_019115665.1 Candidatus Eisenbergiella pullistercoris
AGAGGCGATTCTGACTGCAGAAAAAATAGGAGCCAAAATAAACGTGCCCAATCATTATGGAATGTTTGCATCAAATACGGAGGATCCAGGAAAATTTACTGCTGGACTGAGAAACGGCTTTATTATGGAATACGGAAGAGAGTATGATTTGCAGGAATGTCTTGCAAAGGTTTAAGACTATCTCATAGAGCTTCCAAACGGCAGCAATTCCGACCAAACGGCAGTCCCAAAAGCTTGCAGGAGGGGAAAGCGGTACGCTATAATTATCTTCATGAGAGCTGTGCAGAGCTGGAACAGGACAACCCGTCGGGAGGCTTCCTGATCCCGGTCTGCGGCGGCAAAAAAGGAGGAAGATACGATGAGACAGAAAAAGAGATGGCTGTCCTTCCTGACGGCGGCTGCCCTGGCAGTGGGGCTTCTTGTGAATCCGGCGGCGGTTCAGGCCGCGCCGGCGGATCAGGGCGCGCTGCGCCAGGACTTCTATGAAGCGGTAAACGGAGACGATATCGCGGCGATGGAGATCCCGGCGGACGCCTCCAGCACGGGACGGTTCGACGTGGTCCAGGAGCAGATCCAGGATCAGATGGAGGCGCTGATCACCGGCTACGCGCAGGATCTTTCCGCGTATGACAAAAACAGCGACGAGTACAAGCTGGGCGCTCTGTATCAGTGCGCGGTGGACACCGCCACAAGGGACGCCTACGGCCTCGGCAGTACCGTGGAGAACATCATCGCGCGTATTGAAACCGCGGCGGATGTGGAAGAGCTGCTGACGATCAGCCTGGAGGCGTGCCGGGAATACGATCTGGGTTCCCTGGTGAGCGCGTCCTATATGATAGACATCAAAAATGTGGAGGAAGCGCTTCTGGCCGTCGGCACCATTTCCATTCCCATTTACAAAGCCTATTGGACCGGGACGGACCAGACCAGCGCGGAGGCAAGACAGGTCTATCGGAAGCTGCTTTCGGAGCTTTATCAGATCCATGGAAAGAGCGCTTCGGAAGCGGATGCCATCGCGGCCCGGCTGGGAAATCTGTTTACGGCGCTGGCTCCTGCGGCGAGCAATCCGGAGGATTACTACAATCCTGACAAAATGTACAATATTTATCAGGTTTCCGATCTGCCGGAATTTTTCGGCGGGAAGCTTCCGCTGGAGACGCTCTGCAGTCTGTTTGATGCAGAGCCGGACGACAGGGTGATCGTTATGGAGCCGGCATGGATGATGGCGGTGGGCAGCGTGATGACGGAGGAAAATCTTTCCCTGCTGAAGGAGCTCATGATCGGCGAACTCTATACTGCCCTGGCGTCGGCCATAGATACGCAGTCTCTGGATGCCCATCAGTCCTATGAACAGGTTCTGAACGGCACGGAGGAAAAGATGAGCCTGGAAAAGAGCGCGCTGTCGGAAACCATATCCATGCTGAACAATTTTGCCAGCAGGATTTATGTGGAAAAATGCTTTGATCCTTCTATCAGGGCTGACGTGGAAGCCATGACGGAAGAGATCCTGGATGTGTACCGGGAAAGGATCCTGAACCTGACCTGGATGCAGGAGGAAACCAGGCGGGAAGCGGTGAAGAAGATCGATACCATGGGCGTAAATGTCGTCGGCCCGGACGAATGGCCGGAGTACATGGACTGCATTCAGATCGTTCCTCCCGCTGAAGGGGGCAGCCTGATCGACAATTATCTGAATATCAGGAGCGTTATCATAGAGGACAATATCGCCGGCAAAGACAGGCCGACGGAGCCGGACAGCTGGGAAGGCACGGCGACCTATGAGGTGAATGCGTTCTATAATTCCTCGGGCAACTGCATTTATCTGCCGGCGGCCATCCTGCAGGGAGAATTCTATGACAGCGACGCTTCGGAAGCGCAGAACCTGGGCGGGATCGGAGCCGTGATCGGACATGAGATCAGCCATGCCTTCGATAATTCCGGCGCGCTGTATGATGAGAAGGGAAATTACAGCAACTGGTGGACGGAAGAGGATTTCGCCGTGTTCGACCAGCTTTCTCAGAAGGTGGTCGATTACTACAACGGTTATGAAGCGTATGGCCTGCCGGTGAACGGCGCGCAGACGCTGGGAGAAAACATTGCGGATCTGGGAGGCGTATCGGCGGTGACCCAGCTCGCCCGGCAGAAGGGGCTGGATCTTTCCGAGGTCTATGAGCAGTATGCCCGCATCTGGGCGCAGAAAAGTACGCCGGAGTATCAGTATCTTGCGGCGATGGCGGATGTACATGCGCCCGGCCCGGTAAGGGTGAACGCGGTGCTTTCCGCGATGCCTGAATTTTATGAGATCTACGGTGTGGTTCCGGGCGACGGTATGTATCAGGCGCCGGAAAACAGGCCGGCAATCTGGTAACAGTCATTCGTGCCATTCGTGCATCAGGCGGACCATTCGTGCAGAATCGGTCCGCCTGTTCTTTTCCTGTGCTATACTTGAGACAGATCGGTTCCGGACGGAAAAAAGGACGGAATCCAAAAACAGGAAGAGGATGTGTGAAGAATGGAAAAGGAGAGAAAGAGAAAACGGGAAAAGCGAAGCTACGGCTTTGTGGGAAACGCCCTCTGGCACTGGCGGGAGCAGTTTACAAGGGAGCCGAAGGCGGCGGCCTCGGTGCTGCTTCTTTCTGCGGCCACGGTCTGCCTGCCGCTGCTTTCCGCCAGGCTTCCCAAGCTGGTGCTGCAGGGGCTGGAGGAACAGTGGGAGATCGGGCGATACGCGGTCTCGCTGCTTGGGCTGGTGGCCGCGCTGGCTCTCTGCAATATGCTGCAGGCGGCGCTGCGGGCCTATATGAGAAGGATGCAGGGGCCTTTTGAGGATGATTTCAATCTGCGGCTTCTGAAGAAAAGGCTGCGGGTGGACTACGAGATCCTGGAGAGCCGGAAATTCAACGCGGACGCTCATGCGGTATACGACTCCCTTTACCGGCCCCATTCGGTGGTCCGGGACAGCTCCCTGATCTGGCAGCAGAGCCTGGCCGCCGCAGCCGGCCTTCTGGTCTACGGGCTGATCCTGCTTGGGCAGAGCCCGCTCATCCCGCTTCTGGTGCTGGTTCCGGCCCTGCTGGTCTTTTTCCTGAAACGATGGGCGATGCGGCGGGATCATGCGCTCCGGCCCGCGGCGGACGAGGCGTCGAGCTGGAGCATGTGAGCTTCACCTATCCGGGAAGCGAAAAGCCCACCCTGAAGGATCTGAACCTGACCATCCGGCCGGGGGAGAAGATCGCGCTGGTGGGCTTGAACGGAGCGGGAAAATCCACGCTGGTAAAGCTCTTATGCGGCCTGTACCGGCCCACCTCCGGCACGATCCGGGTGGGCGGCCGTTCCCTGTCTTCTTACGGAAGAGAGGAATATTTTTCCCTGATCGCCGCGGTGTTCCAGGACGTGAAGCTCCTTCCCCTTACCATTGCCCAGAACGTGGCCTCGGATAACGGGGACGGCATCGACAGGGAGCGGGTGAGACAGTGCCTGTCCCTGGCCGGGCTGGGAGAGATGGTGGAGAGCCTGCCGAAGAAGGAGGACACCCCTCTGGGGCGCGGCGTGCTGGACGACGGGATCGAGCTGTCCGGCGGGGAGAGGCAGAAGGTCTGGATGGCAAGGGCTTTTTATAAAAGGGCCCCTATCCTCATCCTCGATGAGCCCACCGCGGCCCTCGACCCGCTGGCGGAGCAGGAGATCTATGAAAAATACGTGCGGATGTCGGAGGGGAAGACCTCGCTGTTCATTTCCCACCGCCTGGCAAGCACCCGCTTCTGCGACCGGATCTGGCTTCTGGAAAACGGCCGGGTGACGGAGCAGGGAAGCCATGAGGAGCTGATGCGAAAGAAGGGCGCGTACGCCCGTCTGTTTGAGGTGCAGGGGAAATACTACCGGAAGGAGGCGGCGAAGGCATGAAGGGAAAAACAGGCAGCGGCAGAAAAACATCGGCCGGGGCGTTCCAGGGGCTGCGGGAGGATATCCGGGTCTATCTGCGCCTGATCCGGCTTCTGAACCAATATAACCGGGGCTGGACGATCCTTTTTCTGGCCGCGTTCATGAACGGAGGAATGCCCTTCGTGGCGATCTGGCTGTCCGCCATGCTGCTGGACGCCCTCTACGCGGGGAGGCCCGCGGCCGAGATGATGGGCTGGGCGCTGGCCGGAGCGGGGGTGAGCCTTCTGATGGCGGTCCTGAAGCATTTTGCCATGCGGCAGAAAAACATCATGTGGTGGGAGATGCAGCATCGGATGGCGGAGCCTCTGATGAAAAAGACCATGGAAATGGACTACGCCCTGACGGAAAACGCGCGGGTGCGCGCCCTGCGGGCGAGACAGGATGAATACCGCAAACAGGGACGGGATGTGTTTGAACGCTTCCTGGAACAGCTGGAGCTGTTTCTGACCTCCTGCGTGCGGCTGGTCTTTTCCCTTGTGACGGTCTGGCCCTTTCTGGCGGGTCAGCTTTTGGGAGGCTGGGATGGCCGGGCGGATACCGGCCCGTTCACCCTTCTTGCGGCCGCGGCCCTGATCGGCAGCCTGCTGTTAAACCACTGGTCGGTCACGCGGCAGGGCGTGAGAAGAAAAGAGATCCACAGGGAGCACGAGGACGAAAACCGTCTGAACAGCTATATGATGGACGAGGTGGTCCTGTCCACGGAAGCGGGCAAGGACATCCGCATCTTCCATCAGCAGAAGATGCTGGAAAGCTATGGGGATCAGATGAACCGGAACTGGCGGCGGATGACGCTGCAGCACGCGGCAAACGACATGCGCCATCTGGGGCTGCAGGGCTTCCTTTCCTCCTGCGTGGGCGGCATCGTCTATCTGTATGTGGCCTTCTGCGCCTGGATTGGGAGCATCAGCACCGGAAACGTGGTGCGCTACGCGGGCGCGGTGCAGCAGTTCATCCAGGCCATGACGGACCTGTCCGCCAGCTGGAATTATATGCACTATGACCGGAATCTGATGGACGAGTATCTGGAATATCTTGACCTGAAAAATGAGAGGAAGAAGGGGACGATCCCCGTGGAAAAAAGGCGGGACGGCCGCTTCCTGGTGGAGTTTCGGAACGTATCCTTCCGCTATCCTGGGTCGGAGCGCTATGCCCTGCGGAACCTGAACGTGAGGCTGGAGATCGGAGAACGCATGGCCCTGGTGGGAAGGAACGGCTCCGGAAAGACCACCTTTGTCAAGCTTCTGTGCAGGCTGTACGACCCCACGGAGGGGACGATCCTGCTAAACGGCGTGGACATCCGCAAATACGACGAACAGGAATACCGGCGGCTGTTTTCCGTGGTCTTTCAGGATTTCCAGATCTTTTCCTTCGCCCTGGGAGAAAATATCGCGGGAAGCGGGCGGGTGGATGAGGCCAGAGCCATGGACGCCCTCCGCCGCGCCGGCCTGGAGGACCTGTACCGGAAGATGCCGGACGGCCTTGCCACCATGATCAACCGGGACTTTTCCGATACAGGCATGGAGATCTCCGGCGGGGAAGCCCAGAAGCTCGCCATGGCGCGGGCGATCTACAGAGACGCCCCCTTTGTCATCCTGGACGAACCCACGGCCGCTCTCGACCCGATCGCGGAAAATGAGATCTACACGGGCTTTCATGAGATCATCGGAAACAAGACCGCCCTGTTCATCTCCCACCGGCTTTCCGCCTGCCGCTTCTCCAAAGAGATCCTGGTATTTGAGGACGGAAACGTGATCCAGCAGGGAAGCCACGAAGAGCTGGTCGCAGCGGAGGGCCTGTACCGCCGGATGTGGCAGGCGCAGGCGAAGTATTACCGGTAAGGGCGAAAGTGGGGGGCGGCTGCGGCTTAGGCGCACGCCGCTTTGCCGCCTCCATATGGTTTCAGATCAGGAAAATGCCGTCCGGATCCGTACAAAAATGTCCCGGTTACGGTTCCAGGTGGGAAAACAGCTGTTCTGATCCGTACAAAAATGCTTTTTGCACGGTTCCAAGAGAGGAAACGGCTATTTTAATCCGTACAAAAATGTCTTTGTGACGGATCAAAATGTGGAAACAGACAGTTTGATCCGTACGGAAGGGCCTTTTGGTACGGTTCAGAGACAGGAAACGCTTTTTTTAACCGTACAGGCGGCTGCTATGCTCCAAATAGTACGGTTAAAACGCTGAAAATCTCATCTGGAACCGTCGCAGAAGCTTTTTTGCATTTTTTCGCACGGTTCCGGGAAGCCAATCTCTGTTTTTGAACCGTACCAGGATACTCCAAAGCGCCGGAACCTTCCTTGTTATTTCCGCCGCCGGATGATATAATGATTGCGCAAAGCGCAATCCGTGGCTTGTGAAGAAAATGCCGCCTGCGGCGGCGCTTTCCCCTCTGCGCACGCGGTATAATTGGGGAAAAGAGGATCGGAAAGGGACGGTGGCGGAAATGGCTGTATGGAAAAAACTGCCGATGGGAATTGAACAGTTTGAAGAAATCCGCAGGGACGGCTATTATTATGTGGATAAGACCGGCCTGATCAGGGTACTGATGGAAAATGGGGGAAAAGCGAACCTCTTTACCCGGCCAAGGCGGTTTGGAAAGTCGCTGAATATGAGTATGCTGCGTTCTTTTTTTGAGATCGGATGCGACGGGAAGCTGTTCGATGGTCTTGAGATTGCAGGAGAAAAAGAACTGTGTGAAAAATATATGGGGAAGTACCCGGTCATTTCCATCAGTCTGAAGGGGGTAGAGGCGGAAAACTGGGAGGAAGCCAGGGACATGATCGCCGAAGTGATCCGGGAGGAGGCAAGGAGATTTCAGTTTCTCTTTGACAGCGACCGGCTGACGGAGATTGATAAGGAATTTTTTTCCCTGCTTCTGAAGGCCAGAATGAGCGATCAGAGCCTGAAAAGCAGTCTGAGGGAGCTTTCTTTGCTTCTTTGCCGGCACTACGGGCAGCAGGTTATTATTCTGATCGATGAATATGATGTCCCGCTTGCGAAGGCAAATGAGAGAGGCTATTATGACAGGATGGCTCTTCTGATCCGGAATATGTTTGAGGCTGCATTGAAGACCAATGATAATCTGCATTTCGCGGTTCTGACCGGTTGCCTGCGGGTGGCGAAGGAAAGCATTTTTACCGGCCTGAACAATTTCAGCGTATTTTCCATAACCGACATGGATTTTGACGAATACTTTGGCTTTACAGACAGCGAAGTGAAGGAAATGCTCGATTACTACGGGCTGAAAGAAAATTATGGGATCGTGAAGGAGTGGTACGACGGATACCGCTTTGGCAGAACGCAGATATACTGCCCCTGGGATGTGATCTGCTACTGCAGCAAAAACAGGAATCATAAAAATCTGCCGCCGCAGAATTACTGGCTGAATACCAGCGGAAATGAGATGCTGAAGCATTTTATAGAGGGCGCGGCGGCCGGGACAGGGCTGCGGACGATCACCAGAACGGAGATAGAGCGCCTGGTAGACGGCGCGGAGGTCCAGAAGGAAATCCATCAGGAGCTGACATATCCGGAGCTTTATGCCTCTGCGGACAACATCTGGAGCGCGCTTTTCATGACGGGTTATCTCACCTGGAGGGGAGAACCGGATGGGAACCGATACCGGCTTGTGATCCCGAACCGGGAGATCCGGAATATTTTTACGGAACAGATCCTCGCCATGTTTAAGGAGAAAACGGCAAAGGACGGGACGCTGTTAAATGCGTTCTGCAGCGCTCTGGCCGAGGGAAGGCCTAAGGAGGTGGAGCGGCTGTTCACTTCCTATATGGAAAAAACGGTGAGTATCCGGGATACCTTTGTCAGAAAGCCTACGAAGGAAAATTTTTACCATGGCATGCTTCTGGGGATCCTCGGGTTTAAGGAGGGGTGGACGGTAACGTCCAATAAAGAGGCAGGGGACGGCTTCAGCGATATCATGATCCGGATCGACGACGCGGATATCGGGATCATCATAGAAGTAAAATACGCGGATACCGGGGCGGAAACGGAATGCCGGAAGGCGCTCCGCCAGATCGACGAGAAAGGGTACGCGAAGGAGCTGCAGAAGGAGGGGATCGCCGTCGTCCTGAAATATGCCATCGTGTGCGGAAGGAAGCGCTGCCAGGTGCTTCTGGAAACAACCGGGTAAAAGAAAGGCGGCGCTTCTGGAAACAGAGCGCTGAAAAGAAAGGCGGGTGCTCTTAAAATGGTGACCATCGCCATCTGCGATGACGAAGAAATACAGCGGAATCTGCTGAAAAAGCTGGTGGAAGCGTGGGCCGCAGGACGGAACCACGCTCTTCGCGTGTCTTTGTTCGCCTCAGGGAAGGAGCTTCTGGAGGCCTGGAAAAAGGAGCGCTGCGATATCGTGCTCCTGGACATCCAGATGCCGGACATGGACGGGATGGATGCGGCCAGAAGGCTTCGGGAAACGGATGGCCAGACGGGCATTTTCTTTGTGACGGGCTATGAGGATTACCTGGTCCAGGGCTATGAGGTGGAGGCCTTCCGCTATCTGATCAAGCCGGTGTCGGAGGAGAAGCTCTGCGGGGCGCTGGATCTGTTTCTGAAAAAAAGGGACGGGCAGAGAAAGCTTCTGATGGCGGAAACGCCGGAGGGGATCCGCCGGATGGATGCGGCGGAGATCTGCTATGCGGAGGCCTTCGCCCACAGCTGCGAGCTGCACACCCTTTCGGAATGCATCACGGTGAAAACGGGAATCTCCGCGCTGGAAAAGGAAACGGAGAAGCTGGGGCTTTCCTTTTTCCGCTGTCACCGCTCCTATCTGATCAACATCGCGCAGGTGAGGGCGGTGGAGAAAGAGGCGGCGGTATTTCCCGGCGGGATCCGGGTTCCCGTAAGCCGCCGGCTCTATCAGGAGCTGAACCGGCGCTTCATCGAATATTTTTTAAGGACGGACCGGAGGTGACAGCGGAGGACACTGTCTGAGCGCCGTCCGGATAACGGCCGGACAACGGCAGGGAGGTAACTGGCATGCAGCTATGGCTGATCGGAGGACTGCTTCTGATCCTGGCGGCGGACGCGGCCTTTCTTTTTTTCTGGATCCCGCGTCTGGTGGACCGGAAGCTGGAGCATTTTCAGAGCGATCTGATGGACAGGCACTACGACGAGGTGGAAAACATGTACCGCACCATGCGGGGCTGGCGGCATGATTATCACAATCATATCCAGGTCATGAAGGCCTATGCGCAGCTGGGAAAATATGAGGAGCTGATCGCCTATCTGGGACGGCTGGATGAAAATCTGTATCAGGTGGACACGGTGATCAAGACCGGAAACCTGATGATGGACGCGGTGCTGGGAAGCAAGCTTGCTCTGATGAAAAAGAAGCGGATCCGGACGGATGTGACGGTACGTGTGCCGAAGCGGATGAAGCTGACGGACATGGAGCTGTGCGTGCTTGCCGGGAACCTCCTGGACAACGCCATCGAGGCCTGCGAGGCGGTGGAGGATGAGGAGGGGCGTTTCATCCGGATCTACATGGACACCCTGCAGGATCAGTTTTACCTTTCCGTCATGAACGGGATGAACGGCAGGGCGCAGCGGAAAGGGGCGGGCTTCGTCAGCCGCAAGCGCCCGGACGGCCTTCCCGGCTTCGGCCTGCAGCGGGTGGACCGGATCGTGGAAAAATACGGCGGCTACCTGAACCGGCAGACGGAGGAAGGCGTATTCGCCACGGAGATCCTGCTTCCGCTGGAGGCGGAAGAGGCGGCGGGCTGAGCCGCGCGGTGGAGGCAGAGACACCGGCGGGGTGAGCCGCCCGGCGGGGACAGAGATACCGGCGGTCGGTTTGCCTGGCGGGGACAGAGACACCGGCGGCCGATCCGCCCGGCGGGGGCAGATCCGCACGGCGGGAAACGGGGATATACGAGACAATCGCCCGACGGGGCAGGCACGCTGTCAGGCCGCGCGGCCGGTATGAGATAAGGAAAAGGAGACGATATGAAAAAGGGATACACCACGCTGCTTCTGGATATGGACGGGACCTTCCTGGACTTTGAGGCGGCGGAAAGAAGCGCGTTTCTGACGGCAATGACCCGGCACGGCTATCCGGCCGGAGAAGAGGAATATGCCTGCTATCAGAGGATCAACCACGGACTCTGGGAAGCCTTTGAACGGGGAGAGATCGACAAGCCCACCCTGCTTTCCACCCGGTTCGGAAGGCTGTTTGAGGCGCTTGGCGTTTCGGGAGACGGAGCGGCCTTTGAACGGGAATATCAGGCGCTTCTGGGGGAGGGCGCGCAGCTGATGGAGGGAGCGGAGGAAGTGCTTTCCCACCTGGCAAAACGCTATGCGCTTTATGTGGTTACCAACGGCGTGGAGCGCACCCAGAGGAACCGGCTGCGCCTGTCCGGCATCGACCGCTTCATGACGGACCTTTTCATCTCGGAGGCCATCGGCTGGCAGAAGCCCCAGAAGGAATTTTTTGACGCCTGCTTCGCGCGGCTTTCCGAGAAGGACAGAAGCCGGATGCTGATCATCGGAGATTCTCTGACCTCGGACATTCAGGGCGGTTTCAATGCGGGCATCGATACCTGCTGGTTCAACCCGAAGGGAAAGAAAAGGCCGGAGGGCTTCGAGCGGCCGGAGAGCTTCGGAGGGCCGGAGAACGCCGCACTGCCGGAAAACGCCGCGCCGCCGGAGAGCTTCGGAAGGCCGGAGAACGCTGCGCCGGAGAGCTTCGGAAGGCTGGAGAGTGCCGCGTCGCCGGAGAGTGCCGCGCCGCCGGAGGATGGGAAGCGGACAGGAGAAGATGGGCGGGAGCAGAAAGCGGAAGAGCATCTGGATCTGGAGATCCGCAGCCTGTATGAACTGAAGGAGCTGCTGTAGACAGGAGCCTGACCCTCCTGAGCTGGTGCGTACCGCTCAGGAGGGAAGCAATCTCAGAGCTGTTCCTGCAGACAGGATAAAAACAGCCGGGCCACAGCGGAAAGCCGGGCTGTTTTTCCGTGCACGGCCAGGATGCTGGAGGCCAGCCGGCTGTCCCGGATGGTGCAGACTCTGGTGGCGGGATCTCGCAGGAAGCTTCTGGAGGAGGCCGGGATGACGCCCACGCCGAGCCCGCAGTCGGCAAGCCTGGCCGTGGTCCTGGCATCGTCGTTTCTGCAGAAGCAGGAGAGCGTCAGACCGTCCTGCGCGGCGGCTTCCATCAGAGGCTTTTCCCAGCGCCGATAGAGGATCAGAGGAAGCCGGGAAAGCTGAGAAAGGGTGATCTCTCCGGCTTCGCCGATATCCTGGAAAAACCGTCCGTCCCCGACAGCCAGCATGGGCTCTTCGCAGATCGGATAAACGGCCAGATTTTCCTCCTGGAAGGGCGTGCGCACGATGGCAAGCTCCAGCAGGTTGGCATGGAGCTGCTCCAGAAGCTGGTAGGTGTTTGCCTCAAAGAGTTCGAAGCGCACGGCGGGATTTTTTTCATGAAAATTACGGATCCATTCCGGAAGCAGGCTGCTTCCCACCGAGGAGACGACCCCGAGGCGAAGCGCGCCGGTCACTCCGTCCCGGCAGTCCTGGAGCTCTTTTCTGGTCACATCGGCCAGCTCCAGAAGCGTGACGGCCCGGTCGTAGAGAAGCCGTCCGGCCTCCGTGAGAAGGATCTTTCTGGGGCCGCGCTCGAAGAGCAGACAGCCGAATTCCTCCTCCAGAAGCTTCATCTGCGCGCTTAAAGGCGGCTGAGACAGGTTCAGCTTTCTGGCGGCCCCGGAAATGGTCCCCTCTTTTACCACAGTGACAAATTCATGCAGCTGCTTCAGTTCCATTCTGTTTTCTCCCTTCGTTTGCGGCGGATGCGGACGCCGCGGCGGCTTCTGCGGCAGGCGCTGTGGCTTCTGCAGAAGCCTTCCGCAGAGCTTTCCACGGAATCCTTCGGCAGGGCCTTCTGCGGAATCCTTCCGTCCATGTACGGTTGAAAAACGAAAAAAATGGGTTTTTATCCGTACAAAAATCCAATTTTTACGGATCCAATTCCCCACAATGCTGTTCTGAACCGTACTTTTCATGGCGTGATACGGTTAAAAGATCGGAAAATCTGTTTTCAACCGTACCGGGATAGCCTAAAAGTACGGTTGCAGATGAGAAAATCAGGTATTTAACCGTACAGGCAGCGCACCAATGACGAAAAAGTACGGTTCAGGATCGGAAAATCCTGTTTTTAACCGTCATTTTAAACTTTTTGTACGGTTCTGTCATGCAGATTCTCATTTCAAACCGTATTGGAGCATTTTTGTACGGATACATAATGCAGATTCTTATTTTGAACCGTATCGGATTACCCTGCCGGGTGTCAAACAGGGGGCCGATATGGGAAAAGGAATCAACCGCAGTATTTTTCCGCCCTGTGAAAAACAAGCTATATGAAAAGAGTATGGAAACCATACCGATATCATAATTTTCATATACTGAAAACTATGATACGATAGAAAACAGAGAAAAAGCAAGTCCAAGTGTATGCGGAGGTAGAAGCAAGTGAAAAAACTGCTGGTTTATCTGAAGGATTATAAGAAGGAAACCGTCCTCGCGCCGCTGTTCAAGCTGCTGGAGGCTTCCTTCGAGCTCTTTGTCCCGCTGGTGATGGCGGCCATTATTGATAACGGCATTGCGAACGGGGACAGGGGCTATATCGGACGGATGTGTCTGGTGCTGATCGCGCTGGGGATCATCGGGCTGACCTGCTCCATCACGGCCCAGTATTTTGCGGCCAGGGCGGCGGTGGGCTTCGCGGCGCAGATGAAGCAGGCGCTGTTCGCCCACATCCAGAGCCTTTCCTTTACGGAGATGGATACGGTGGGCACCTCGACGCTGATCACGCGCATGACCAGCGACGCCAATCAGGTGCAGAACGGGGTGAACATGGTGCTGCGTCTGTTCCTGCGTTCCCCTTTCATCGTGTTCGGCGCCATGATCATGGCGTTTACCATCGATGTGAAGGCGGCGCTGGTGTTTGTGGCGGCGATCCCGTTATTGTCCATCGTGGTGTTCGGCATCATGGTCGTCACCACCCCCATGTACCGGAAGGTGCAGGGAGGGCTGGACGCCGTGCTCGGAATCACCAGGGAAAATCTGACCGGCGTGCGGGTGCTGCGCGCTTTTAATAAGGAAGAGAGCGAACGGAAGCGCTTTGAAGCAACCAACGGCGCTCTGGCGCAGATGCAGAAGGCGGTGGGAAGGCTGTCCGCCCTGATGAACCCGGTCACCTACATCATCATCAACGGCGCGGTGATCGCTCTGGTCTGGACCGGGGCCTGGCAGGTGGAAAACGGGGTCATCACCCAGGGTGAGGTGGTCGCTCTGGTCAACTACATGTCTCAGATCCTGGTGGAGCTGATCAAGCTGGCCAACCTGATCGTCACCATCACAAAGGCCATCGCCTGCGGCAATCGGATCGAAAGCATCTTTGAGATGAGCTCCAGCCTGACCGACCCGGCGGCAGAAAACGGGCAGAAGACGCCGGCCGGCGCTTCCCGGACGCAGGATGTGCCTGCGGTCGCCTTCGAGCATGTGTGCCTGACCTATAAGAATGCGGGAGCGGAGTCCCTGACGGATATTGATTTTCAGGCCCGGCCCGGCCAGACCATCGGCGTCATCGGCGGCACCGGCTCCGGAAAATCCTCTCTGGTCAACCTGATCCCCCGCTTTTACGATGTGACAAAGGGACGGGTGCTGGTGGACGGACGGGACGTGAGGGAATATCCGCTTTCCGAGCTTCGCGGGAAGATCGGCATGGTGCTTCAGAAGGCCGTGCTGTTTCAGGGGACCATCCGGGAAAACCTGCTCTGGGGAAAGGAAGACGCTTCGGATGAGGAGCTTTACCGGGCGCTTGAGATCGCGCAGGCCAGGGATTTTGTGGAAGAAAAGAACGGCGGGCTGGACGCTCCGGTAGCGCAGGGCGGCAAGAACCTGTCCGGCGGCCAGCGGCAGAGGCTGACCATCGCCCGTGCCCTGGTGAGACGCCCCTCCATCCTGATCCTGGACGACAGCGCCTCCGCGCTGGATTATGCTACGGACGCCAGGCTGAGAAAGGCCATCCGGGAAATGGAGGAAGGCCCGACGGTGTTCATCGTTTCCCAGCGGGCGGCGTCCATCCGCCACGCGGATCAGATCATCGTGCTGGACGACGGCGAGGTGGCCGGGATCGGAACCCATGAACAGCTCCTTGCGGGCTGTCCCGCCTATCAGGAGATTTATTATTCCCAGTTTGAAAAGGAGGAACGGTAAAGATGGCAAAGGAAAAACTGGATCGTTCCAGACAGAAGGATACCTTTTTCAAGGTACTCCGATATATGAAGCCCTACTGGTTTTATCTGGCCTTTTCTCTGGTGCTCGCGGCCGTCACGGTGGCGCTGACGCTGTACCTTCCCAAGCTGACGGGCTTTGCGGTGGATCGGATCATCGAGCAGGGCAGAGTTGATTTCGCCGGGATCTTTCAGATTCTGAAGCTGATGGCGGTCACCATCCTGATCACGGCCGCCGCCCAGTGGATCATGAACATCTGCAACAACAAGATGACCTATGAGATCGTGCGGGATATCCGAAACGAGGCCTTCCGGAAGATCGAGATCCTTCCGTTAAAGTACGTGGACGGGCATTCCTACGGCGAGATCACCAGCCGGGTCATCGCGGACGTGGATCAGTTCGCGGACGGTCTGCTGATGGGCTTCACCCAGCTTTTTACCGGAGTGATGACCATCCTCGGAACCCTTCTGTTCATGCTGACCACCAATGTGGGGATCACCCTGGTGGTGGTGCTGATCACGCCTCTGTCCTTCTTCGTGGCGGCCTTTATCGCAAAGCGGACCTTCACCATGTTCCGGCTGCAGTCGGAGACCAGAGGGGAGCAGACGGCCCTGATCGACGAGATGATCGGAAATCAGAAGGTGGTGCAGGCCTTCGGCCATGAAAAAAAGGCCATGGAGCGGTTTGACGAGATCAATGAAAGGCTGCGCGCCTGCTCCCTGCGGGCGATCTTCTATTCCTCCATCACCAATCCGGCCACCCGGTTCGTCAACAACGTGGTGTACGCCGGCGTGGGACTGGTGGGCGCTCTGTCTGCAGTGGCCGGAAGGATCAGCGTGGGCGACCTGTCCTGCCTGTTAAGCTACGCCAATCAGTACACCAAGCCCTTCAATGAGATCTCCGGCGTGGTGACGGAGCTGCAGAACGCCCTTGCCTGCGCGGCGAGGATCTTCGAGCTGATCGAAGAGGAGCCGCAGACGCCGGAGAAGGAAAACGCCGTGGATCTGTCGGAGCGTCCGGACGGTGTGCAGGGAAATGTGGAGCTGTCCCATGTGTATTTTTCCTATACAAAGGAACAGAAGCTGATCGAGGACTTTAACCTGAAGGTCCGTCCGGGCCAGAGGATCGCCATCGTGGGGCCCACCGGCTGCGGAAAGACCACGCTGATCAACCTGCTGATGCGTTTCTATGACGTGACGGGCGGACAGATCCGCGTGGAGGGCTGCGACGTCCGGGACGCGACGAGAAAAAGCCTGCGGGGAAGCTTCGGCATGGTGCTGCAGGATACCTGGCTGAAGGCGGGCACCATCCGGGAAAACATCGTGATGGGAAAGCCGGACGCCACCGAAGAGGAGATCGTCGCGGCCGCGAAGGCTTCCCACGCGCACAGCTTCATCAAGCGTCTGCCGAAGGGGTATGATACGGTGATCGCCGAGGACGGCGGCGGTCTGTCCCAGGGACAGAAGCAGCTTCTGTGCATCACCCGCGTGATGCTCTGCCTGCCGCCCATGCTGATCCTGGACGAGGCGACCTCCTCCATCGATACCAGAACGGAGATGAAGATCCAGGGGGCGTTCCTGCAGATGATGAAGGGACGCACCAGCTTCATCGTGGCGCACCGCCTGTCCACCATCCGGGAGGCGGATGTGATCCTGGTCATGCGGGACGGCTGCATCGTGGAGCAGGGACGGCATGAGGAGCTCCTTCAGAAAAACGGATTTTACGCGCAGCTGTACAACAGCCAGTTCGCGGTCTGAACCCGCGGGCTGCGGACATTCTGCAGCAGGCCGAGGATATTCTGGCGCTGGCTGAGGATATTCTGCCGCCGGCCGGCGGCAGACGGGGCGGGGCGGCGCAGTTTTCCCCAGGGGGAGACTGCGCCGCCCCGTTTCTGCTTTTGTGCGATAAGCCCGGAGAGCAGCCGCGAGGAAGGGCAGGCGTGCCTGCACAGGCACGCGGATATTCGACGGGCAGCGGACAGGGAGCAGCACTGCTGCGAGCTGGCCCGGCCCGCGGCCGGCAGCCTTACAGGAACGGCCGTTTGCCAGACCGCAGTTTTCGGGGGCGAGTGGTCATTGCCCGGGGAAACCGGAAAATCGTATAATAAAATCTATCGTGTACAGTTACTGTTCAGCCTTCGGCAGAACAGTAACTGCATCCGGCCATTCCAATCGCTTCGCGATGGGCCGGATGCTTCCTTCCTGTACGTTTTTGTACGGTCTGCGCAGTAAATGCGCAGACCTGTCTGAACAGTAACCGTGTACAAACCTGGGGCGTAAAAACGGAGAGCTTTTCCATTTACACGCAGGAATTCAGGCGTTATACTGAAGACATTCGGGACAGATACCGGAAAGGGATCGGAAAAAGAACAGGAGGCAGGACGGCGTGAACCTTCGGTTCACGCCAAAGAATGGCTGACGCCAGTCTTTTGTGAATAAATGCCGCCTGCGGCGGCTGGAAAGAGGGAATCATGAATATCACGAAAAAAACGGAAAACAACGTTCTCACCATCGCGCTGGAGGGCAGACTGGATACGGTGACGGCTCCGGAGCTGGAAAATGAGATCAGAAGCAGCGCGGAAGGCGTTTCGCGGCTCATCCTGGACTTCACGGAGCTTGCCTACATCTCGAGCGCGGGGCTCAGAGTGCTTCTGAGCACACAGAAGAGGATGAACGCATCCGGCGGGAGCCTTCTGATCCGGCATCCCAACGAGGTGGTATCCGAGGTGTTCGAGGCGACGGGCTTTTCGGATATCCTGGAGATCGAAGCGTAGGGAAGCGGGCGGATATGAAGGATTTTCTGGAAAATATCAGATGCCTGCTGACGGGCAGGTATGAGGAAGGCCGCACGGACCTGAATACCCTGTGGAACCCGGCGCTGATCCGGGTGGACCGCAGGATGGTGACGCCCTCCCTGAAGCATGTGCCGGGGCTGACCGGCAGGCAGAAAAGGGCGGTGAGGAGCTTCTACCGTCCCTATGTCCGGCGGATCACGGACCGTTATCATCGTTATTATTCCCATAAAAACGGGGTATTCCGTCCGGATTATCTGCCGGAGGAGCTGTATGTGACGGAGGTTGACCGCTATTTTTCCCATAGGGAAGAGGCCCGGTTTCTGGACAATAAGTGCTACTATTACCGGCTCTTTCCTCATATCAGACAGCCGGAGCTGATCGGGATGAGGATCGGAGGAACCTGGCTGGATGGAAATCTTGCGCCGGTTCCCTTTGGAAGGGTGAAGGAGGCCGCCGCAGGGGAGCCGGAGCTTGTGGTAAAGCGGGCCGTCAACTCCCAGGGCGGCTACGGCGTGAGCTTCCTTGGCCGGGGAGAGACCGGGACAGGGCTGGAGGCGCTGGTCCGTCAGATCCCCTGCGACCTGGTGATTCAGAAGCCGGTGCGGCAGCATCCGGCGCTTTCCCGGCTGCATCCGGAATCCGTGAACACGCTGCGCATCGTTTCCCTTCTGACCGGCGAGCGGGTGAAGATCTACGCGGTCTGCCTGAAGATCGGCGTGGGGAAGGAGCGGGTGGACAACGGCTGCCACGGAGGCATCTACTGCGGCGTCCGCCCGGACGGGAGGCTTCGCCCCATCGGCATCACGGACAGCGGGCGGACGATCAGACGCCACCCCCAGCTGGGCTACCGCTTTGAGGAACAAAGGGTGCCCTGCCTGAAAAGCGCGCTGGAGCTTGTGCGCAGGGCGCATCCCTTCCTGGGGCATTTCCGGCTTATCTCCTGGGATGTGGCCATCGATGAAAACGGGGAGGCCGTTCTGATCGAGGCGAATCTGTCTCTCGGCGGCATCAACGACGTTCAGCTCTGCTCCGGCCCTCTGTTCGGGCGGGATACGAAGAAGGTGCTGGACGAGGTGTTCGCCGGCAGAAGGCGGAAGTGGAGCACATGGTTTTAGACGGCGGACGCCGCCGGACGGGTCCTGCCGCGCTTCGCGGCGGATCCGCAGCAGTAATTGGCCTGGAGGAAAAAATGCTTCGAGACGATCATTTTCTGCGCCGGGAATATGGACGGACGCTGATCCCGGTGATGTTTTCCGTCCTGGCGGGTACCATCAATACGCTGATCGACAGCGCCTTTGTGGCGCAGCGGATCGGAAATGACGCGCTTGCCGCCGTGAACATGTGCGGGCCGCTGTATCAGCTGATCTGCACGTTCGGCTCCCTCCTGGCGGGGGGAGCCTCCATCCTGTCCTCAGGGGAGGCGGGAAGGGACGATATGGAAAGCAGCAGAAGGTATTATCATACCGCGCTGCTTCTGGGCCTCGCGGTCGGGGCGCTGGCGACGGCGGCGGGGCTTTTTTTCTGCGCCCCGATATCCCTGCTGCTTTCCCAGGGCGGGGCGCTTTCCGGCTATGTATATGACTACAGCCTTGCCACCTTCGCGGGGCTGATCCCGGTCGTGATCGCCTACCTCCCTCTTTATTACCTGCAGCTGGAGGGAAAGGGGAAGGAGATCATGATCATGATGGGGATCGTGATCGGCACGGACGTGGTCCTGGACTGGGTCTTTCTGTACCTGTTCGATTTCGGGATGGCGGGCGCCGCCGCTGCCAGCGTGCTCTCCATGGCGGCCTCCTGCGTATACGGCTTTCTGGCGCTTCAGGAGGAGCATTCCGCCTACCGGTTGGACGGGAGGCTTCTCGGGTTCAAAGGAACCTGGGAGATTTTGAAATACGGAAGCCCCGCGGCGGTGGGAAATCTGATGGACGCGGTCCGGCTTTTCCTGCTCAATTCCCTGATCCTTCTTACGCTTGGAACAAAGGGAGCCGCCGTCTGGGCGGTGCTGAACAGCCTCAGCGAGCTGTCGCTGTGCATTTCCTCCGGCGTGCCCCAGGCGGCCGGGCCGATGATCGCGGTCTTCCATTCGGTGAAGGAAAACAGCGGCATCCGGATCCTGATGAAGCTGCAGCTGAGAACGGGAATGGCGCTGACCGGCCTTTTCACGCTGGCGCTCCTTGTGCTTCATGGAAGCATACAGGCGCTGTTCGCGCTGCCGGAGCCGGTTTTCCTGCCGCTTTTCTGGCTGGGGCTTTCCCTGTTCCCGGAGCTTCTGTGCAGCGTCTGGAGCTCCCTGTTTAACTCCACGGACCGGATCCTTCTTTCCAACCTGCTTGTGGGCCTGAAGCGGTTTTTCTTTCCGCTGGCGGCGGCCCTTGTTCTGGCGGCCTGCGGCGGGCCGTTCTGGCTCTTTCTGCCGCTGGGAGGCGTTTTGGCCGTCTGCTGCTGCGCGGCCGTTACCGCCGCGGTTTCCCGGAAAAGCGGGAAGGGAGGGCATTGTCTTTCCCGGTTCATTCTGCTGGACGACTATCTGGAACGGGAAGGGCTGGTGCTGGATTTTTCCATTGCGCCTTCGGAGCAGAATATCTGCGATGCCAGCGACCAGATCCGGGAGTTCTGCATCCGCAACCATATGGACCAAAAGGGCACGAACCGCATCGCCATGGCGATTGAGGAGATGCTGATGGTGATGAAGGAGGAGAATCCGGAGATGAAGAGCGTGGATCTTCGGGCCTTTGCCCTGGAGACGGTCACCGGGATCCGGATCCGGTGCGCGGGGGACCGCTACGATCCCTTTGAAAGGGCGAAGCAGCAGGAGGATCTTCGATATCTGGGCGTAAATATGCTCCGGAGTATGGCCGGGGAGATCAGCTACAGCTATACCCTGGGAATGAATACCCTGTATCTGGAATTTCCCAGACAGCTGCAGGACGGAAGGAAAAAGGAATGAACGGACAGGAGACAGAACTGGAGCCCAGGCTTGTAAAGGCCTGCGCCCGCGCGGGGCGGATCAATGAGGACAATCTTCGCAGACTGCTTGCGGACAATCGGGATACGGTATTCGGA
>DXDD01000176.1 GCA_019115665.1 Candidatus Eisenbergiella pullistercoris
ATGCGTATGAATTGCTGCAAGCCTGTCAGGAAAAATATCAGACGAATCTTCTCTATCTTGACGGAGCCTATTCGGTCGTGCTGACCCGTCCCAGTACCCTCAGAAGCGGAATGCCTACCTACCTGGCCGCAGCTACTCTTGATATTTCCCACATCCAGGAGCAGCTCGCCAACTTCAGTGCATATAATAATAAAAATGCCTTCATGCTCTATCATGGCTCCCATACCAATATTGTTTCCTGCCTGTACAGCAGCGAAATGTCTTCTGAGGACATTTCCGCGATAGAAGGAAGCTCTTTTCCCGGTCTCAGAACCGATACAGAAGATGCTTATTTTCTGAAGCTTCCGCAGCCGCTGAGCGACCGCTACCTTGCCGTTGCCTGCTATTCCAGTCAGCTGCAGAGCACCTTCGTCCAGCTGATTCCGCTGGAAAATCTCCGCACGATCCCCAACCATTTCCGTAACTTTATTTTGATCTATCTCAGCCTGTTTTTCCTGGTATCCTTTGCATTTGCCCTTTTTCTGTACAGACTTGTCAAAAAACCGGTAAACGATTTCAGAGAAAGCTTCCGCAGCCTGGGAGACGGAAACTTCGGCATCAGCATCATCCCATCCTATTCGTATGAATATAATGAGCTCGCCGAAAATTTCAACAAAATGAGCAGTCGTCTGGAGCATCTGGTCCGGGAAAATTTTGAGCAGACCATCCATATTCAGGCCGCCGAGCTGAAGCAGCTGCAGGCTCAGATCAACCCCCATTTTCTCTATAACAGCTTTATATTTATCTCTAATATGATTTCGACCGGCGACTGCCGGACTGCAGAAGAATTTCTGTATCACCTGAGTAAATACTATGAATACCTGACGCGCAACACCGGCGATACCGTTTCCTTGAAGGAAGAATATACCCATATGCTCAATTATCTTTCCATTCAGGATATGCGGTTTGAGGGTATGTTTGATCTGAAAATCGAGGAGCTTCCGGAAAGCAGTCAAACCATTCCGGTTCCCCGCCTGATTCTGCAGCCTCTTGCAGAAAACATCATCAGGCACGGACTGGATTCCGGTGAAGAAGAAGCAGTGATCCGAATTACCACATCTGTCCGCAGCCAAAGCCTTTTCTGCCTCTCAATTGAAAACAGCGGTCATATCACAGAGGAAGCGCTTCACCGCATTCAGCGTCTTCTGAAGGAAAACGGGCAGTCGGAATCCGGAATAGGAATGGCAAATATCAACACCCGTCTGAAGCTCTATTACCATGATGACGCCTGCGGTCTGGAGGCCGCCAGGAGTGTCCTGGGCGGACTTCATGTAACTGTTGTGATCCGGAGGGAAAAATTATGACGAACTATTACCGTCTTCTTCTGGTTGACGATGAACCGCATATTATCGATATGGTCATGCGTCTTCTGGATTCTGTTGAGAATATGGAGCTGGATATCTACTATGCATACTCCGCAGCAGATGCTGTAGACATCATAAAAAAGGGCGTATTGACCTGCTCATAACAGATATTCAGATGCCCGGCATGAGCGGCCTGGAGCTGCTCCGTCAGGTCAATCAGTTCTGGAACGGTACAAAGACAATCGTTCTCACCGCCTACCCTGAATTCCGGTACGCCTACGAAGTATTCCGTCAATACGGTGCCGGCTATCTTCTGAAAACGGAAGAAAAAGAAGTCATTCTGCAAACCATCACGCATACACTGGAGCAAATCGGCAGAGAACGTCTCGCTTCCTTTTCCTCCGATCCCTTCACGGACCAGCCCTCTGTTCCGTCCGACGGCATGCATCAGGATCGGGATATTCCTCTGCGCGAGGCCGATTTGCTGCGCGCTCTGCATTTTCATGGCAGCGGAAATCTGCTTATGATACTCTGCGCTGCCGCAGGCTGTACACAGTACGCTTCCGGCTCTCTGCAGGATCTTCCGTCTGCCCTGTGCCGGCTTCTCCGCCTTCACTTCCGGCAGATGATCCGTTCTTCCTTCTGTTACCAGGATTCCCATGGACATCTGCTGTTCCTGGCAGAGCTGTCTGAACGTATCCCTGAAGCCCAGGCAGCAGACGGGTGGATCAGCGGTATCCTGGAAAATATACAGGATATCCTTGTATCCACCGGTCCAAGACTTCCCTTTCTCTATGGAACATCTGCCTCCCTTGCCGACGTTTTTTCTCTTTACCAGACTGCCATGACCAGGCTTTCTGATACCGCGCAGCCTTCGTCTGCCTCCTGGATTTTCTGTCTTGATTCCTCTTCGGCCCCTGCGGAGGAACCGTCCTCGCTGGTGGAGTACCTGAAAAACTATATCGAAGCGCATGCGGCTGAGGATCTCTCTCTTCTTCAGCTTTCCGAAATTACAGGCTATAACGCTTCCTATATTTCCTGGCTTTTTCACAGTGAAACCGGAATCCGCCTGAGCAGATACATCAGCCGCAAAAAAATGGACCTTATCGATTCCTATTTTTTGAAGCCTTCGCTAACCATCAATGATATCATTGAGAAAACAGGGTTTCATTCCCGACGGTATTTTAATATTTTTATCAAACGGGAGACCGGAATGATCCCCAAGGAATATCGTGCCCGCCTTCTGCAGAAACAGGCATCGGAAATCACTTCCCAGCCCTGACCGATAAAAGCTCTGTATCGCTGTCGTTCCAGCTTCAGAGCCTCTTCATCATGGAAATCTCCTTTTTCATCGAGCCGTCCTTCAGCCGCACGGCATCCGGCCGCTCCGCCACGGGGACGAAGCCCAGCTTCTCATAGAGCCTTCTGCCCCGTTCATTCCCTTCGATATAGTCCAGCTCCAGCTGGAGGATCCCTCTTTCCCTGGCAGCCTTCTCCATTTCCTCAAACATGGCTGTCCCGATCCCAAGCCCCCAGAACCTTTCCAGAAGCCCGATGGAAAGCACGGCCCGGTGTCTGGTCTTGATCCCCGGGAAAAAACTGATCTGACTGTTTCCGGCGATCTCGCCGTCCACCGTGCAGAGGATCATCAGATCATTCTGCGAACGGTTCAGCCCTTCCAGATATCCCGCCTCCTGCTCCGCCGTGGTCGTCCATTCCTCCGGATAGCGGAGAAGGAAGTCCGTCTCTGCGGAAAGGCGCTTCAGAACCTCCAGCATCTGTGTGCCGTCGGACGCGGACGGGCTTCTGAAAACCGCCTCCTGCCCGTTTTTCAGCTGTATTTTTTTCGTTTCGTAGATCATGGGCGCCTCTTTTCCGCCGTCCGCCGGACAGCATTTTTTCTTTCCATGGTAGCATATATGCTTAAGTTGCTCAATCCTGTTTTCGGATTTACTATTTTGTCTTCATGGATCAGGACCAGACCCGGATTTTCTTTCGCCGCATCCAGCATTCTCTGCGTAAAACCGCTTTTGGAAAATACGCCATAAAGAATCCGATGTTCAGGGAATGCTGCCCGGATCTCCTTTGATGTCGTAACCTTGTCTCTCAGCCCGAAAAACACAGGCAGATCCACCGGTTCGCTGTGAAATTTGCATTCACCCGCGAAGAGCTGTCCGTTTTGCCGGTCCACCGCCATGATATCAATCTCCGTATCACTGTTCAGATCGTTCGACCAATAAGATCCGATGCGGGAAGGGAAAAAGCCGGAAAGGCGGCGTGGATCGCTCCGCGCCGCCTTTCCGGCTTTCTTCTGTATATCAATCGTTCAGACCAGCTCCACCTGAAATACTACCGGCTTATCGGTCGCAACGCCTTCCACCTTCACATGAAGTCCGCTCTCGTCCCGCGTCCATTCACAGGCGGAATCGAAGCCCAGCACGGAAACACGGTCGATGATCCCGGCAAAATTGGGCTTATGGGAGGCATCCTGCTTTCCGAGGGAAGGGAAGGTATAGCTTCCGTCCTGCGCGCAGCGCATGGCGATGGCATAGATGCTGTCGCCCTTCATGGTGTAGCGGATGTCGTCGGAGGTAAACTCCTTCTTGATGCCGTCGGAGAACTGACCTTCCACCACCTGGGTAGGGCCTTCGCCGTATTTTCTCCACACATGGGTGCCGTAGATGGCCTCTCCGTTGACTTTGAGCCACGCACCGATCTCCCGCAGGATCGCCGCATCCTCCGCAGGGATGGTTCCGTCCGCCCTGGGACCGATGTTCAGCAGAAGATTTCCGTTCTTGCTGACGATGTCCACCAGATCGCAGATGATATCGGAGGCCGGACGGTAGTTGTTGTTTTCCGTATAGCACCAGGAATTCAGGGCAACCGCCGTATCCGTCTGCCAGTAGTAGGGCTTCACATCCGCGAACTGTCCTCTCTCAATGTCCACCACGGCCGTGCCGAACATGAAGGCGTCGTGCTTGTAGTTGATCAGCACCTCCTCGCCCCACTCCTCGGCCCGGTTGTAATAATAGGCCGCCAGCTTCTTCAGATAAGGGCGGAAGGACTGATGCTGAATCCACCAGTCAAAATAGAGAAGCTTCGGATGGTATTCGTCGATGATCTCGCAGGTTCTGGTCAGCCAGTCCTGCAGATACTCCTCCGTGGGCGCGGGCTCGCTGAAAATATCATGGTGATCCGCCTCCGGCATGGCCGGCCAGTAGAAATCGCCGCGCTGCATGGGCTCCTTGATATCGCTGTCAAATTCCTTCCCGTGTCCCATGAAAAACCAGTGCTCCGCCCGGTGGGAGGAAGCGCCGTTTACCAGGCCGTGCTCATGGAACGCTTCGCACAGCTCACCCAGGGTATCCCGCTTCGGGCCCATCTCGGCCGCGTTCCAGTGAGAAAGTTCACTTTTATACATCTGGAAGCCGTCATGATGCTCCGCCACGGGCACCACATACTTCGCTCCCGCTTCTTCAAAAAGCTGCGCCCACTCCCCGGCATTGAACTTCTCCGCCTTGAACATGGGAATGAAGTCCTTGTAGCCGAAATCCTTATGGGGGCCGTAGGTTTTCACATGATGCTCAAATTCCGGACTCCCCTGGATATACATGTTCCTGGAGTACCACTCGCTGCCGAACGCCGGCACGCTGTAGACGCCCCAGTGGATAAAAATGCCGAATTTTCCCTTCTGAAACCACTTCGGCAGCGGATGAGCGCTTAGCGAATCCCAGTCGTCCCGATAGGGTCCCTTTTCGATCACTTCATCGATCTGCTTCAGATATTCCTTCATGTCTCTCATCAGTCTGTCACTACACCTTTCTGCAGCATGATATTGGCGTAAAGCGCCGTTTCCCCCGTGGCAATGATGGCATAGGCCTTTTTGGCCTCCTCATAAAAGGCAAAACGCTCGATCTGCCCGATGGCAGCCTTTCCGCGGGGCTCATATTTCTCTTCGATCTGTTCGTATACGTCCCAGATGGGCGTTTCCACGTCGTCTCCCGGCATGACCTGCATCAGGTTAAACGGCTTCTCCACATAGGTATCCAGCGGAAAAACCTGCAGGATGGCATCCAGGATCTCCGGCGTTCCGTGTCCGTCCATGCGGATCACCTTCGCGTCCTTTCCCATGGTCTCCGCAGGAAAATTGCCGTCCGCGATGACGAGCCGGTCGCTGTGTCCCATTTCGCACAGAACCTTCAGGAGCTCCGGCGATAAGATTTTCGGTATTCCCTTCAGCATGATTGCTTTTCTCTCCCTTTCTTTTTTGGTGTATCCCGCGCGGTTTTCAGGCGGATCCGCGATCTGTCTGAAAACCGCGCGCCGGCAGAGGACGTTCTGTCCCGCCGCCTTTTTTTCAGCGTGTGATCGTGCCGTTTACGTCCCAGAGATCTTCCCAGCCCTTTGCTCCCGGCCAGAGGAATACCTGTCCCTTTACCAGCCTGCAGTTTTTATCCGCAAGACGGATGGTCTCCATCTCTTCATCGGTCAGAGGATCCTCCGTGGCGCACTTCAGGTTGCTGATGTACTGGGGCTCCTTCACGGAAAACGGGATCGGAACCTGTCCTCTCTGCACCGCCCATTTCAGGCAGATCAGCGCCGGATGCACATGGTGGCGCTCCGCGATCTCAACGATCTCCGGCATCTGGGTATCCGCCACATCCTCCGCCGTCCGGTCGCGCTCCGGCCGGGAAGGGGAGCCGATGGGACAATAGCCCACCGGAAGGATATCGTGCGCCTTTGCGTAATCGAACAGCTCCGGCTGCTGGAAGCCGGGATGCAGCTCCATCTCCAGAGCCGCGGGCTTGATGCGGCACAGAGGCAGGACCGCCTCCAGCTTGGGGATCGTCATGTTGGACATGCCGATGTATCTTACTTTTCCCTCGTCCACCAACTGCTCACACTGTCTCCAGGTCGCCATGAATTCATCCAGGTCAAAGGGTCTGGAATCGGGATTGCGGGAGTCGCCGTCGCAGCCCGGCGCATGATAGTTGGGGAAGGGCCAGTGCACGAAATACAGGTCGATGTAGGACAGCTTCAGATCCTTCAGGCTCTTTTCGCAGGAAGCGATCACCTGTCCCTCTCCGTGCATGTCGTTCCACACCTTGGAGGTGATGAACAGCTCCTCCCGCTTCACGATCCCTTCCTGCAGCACGCGCTCCAGGGCTCCTCCGATCCTGTCCTCATTCATATATACGGAAGCGCAGTCGATCAGACGATATCCAGCCCGGATGCCGCCGTAAACAGCCTCTGCGATCTGCTCCGGCCCGTATTTGTCGCTTCCGAAGGTCCCCATTCCGACGGCAGGCACTGTGGTCCCGTCATACAGCGCCCTGCGGGGGATTTTGTTCTGCTCTATGATTTCTGACATTTCAGTTCTCCTTGTATCATAAGTCTCTGCCGCACGGCAGTCTCCGGCCTTTGTGCCATAAGTCTCCGCCGCGCGGCAGTCTCCGGCTTTTCAGTCAAATACCACCGCAACCTTGCCGCAGTTTCCTCCGGCCATCAGGGAATAAGCCTCTCCTGCCTTCTCCAGCGGGAACTCGTGGGTGATCAGATCTTCCGGATGGATGCCCCAGCGCACCAGTCTCTCCACCAGCTCCTCCATTCTCCACAAAGAGGTTACCCAGGAGCCGTAGATGGTCTTCTGGCCATGGATGATATCCGGGCTGGGATTGAAGGTGCATGTGCCGCCCTCTCCCACAAACGCGATCTTGCCCCACTCCCTGGTCGCGCGGATGGCAAGCTGACGTCCCGGATCGCTGGCGCTGGCGTCGATGGCGCGCTCCACGCCGTGACCGTTCGTCACCTTCATGATGCCGTCCATCGCCTCATCGGGCGTGAACACATAGTCCACCAGACCCAGCTTCTTTGCCAGCTCCACGCGGTATTCGTTCATCTCCACACCGATCAGCATGTTGGCTCCCATGGCCTTTGCCAGCATCAGAGCCGCCAGCCCTACCGGGCCAAGGCCGGTCACCAGCACCGCGTCGTTTCCGCAGATGCCGATCTTCTCGATGGCTTCATAAACCGTTCCGAATCCGCAGGCCACCTGCGCGCCGTCCTTGTAGGTCAGCTCGTCGGGAAGGGCGATCAGATCCTTCTCGTCCGCAAGGATGTAAGGAGCCATTCCGCCGTTTCTCTGCCAGCCGTATGCCTGACGGAAGCGGCTCTTGCAGGAAATGTAGTAGCCTCTGCGGCAGTCGTTGCACACGCCGCAGCCGGAAATATGATAAACAATGACTCTGTCGCCCTTCTTGAAGCGTCTGAGACCCTCGCCCTCCTCTACGATCACGCCGCAGGGTTCGTGTCCCGCAACCATTCCGGGGATGTAGCCTTCCGGCCCCTTTCCCACATGCGCTCTGTAGATGCAGCGAATATCGCTTCCGCAGATCGTCGTCGCCTTCGTCTGGATCAGCACCTGTCCATGGCCCGGCTTCGGGATCTCAAACTCCTTCATCTCCACCGTGCTGTTGCCGGGAAGCGTCGCCCCCCGCATTCTCATTTTTTCCATTTTTTCTTCCCCTTTCTGCCGCCGCTTCGGCGGCGCTGAATCTGTGAGGGATTGGGCATATGCCTGATTCCCGGGAGAAAGCCGCAGGTTTTCTCCGCTCCTTGTCCGCCGCCGGACGGCGACATTCCATTCATGAGAAATTGGGCGTGAGCCCAATTTCCAGGAGAAAACCGCAGGTTTTCTCCGCCCCTTGTCCGCCGCGTTCCCGCGACCTTTTGTATTTTCATTATAAATTTTCTCCCTTGAAATGATAAGAGAAACTTTTGACAACTTGTCCCGTTTCATGTCGCATCGGCGCAGGTTTTAATTCACGGCCGGATACCCTTCACCTGCCGCCTCCCTCTTCTGCACGTCGATTGCAGTTTTTTCCCCGCCCGGGTCCCTCACGCTTCCTGCAATTCAATATTTTTCCAGGTTATTGCCAAAAACCCCAAAATTCCATATTCTACCGTACAAAAATGGTCTCCTCTACGGTACAAACTTCAAAAAATCTGTTTTTGGCCGTACTGAACGGTGTAATCGTACGGTAAATATTCCGAAAATCCTATTTTTTTCCGTATCAGCTCCTTTTTTGTACGGTTACCATATACTGACTGCCATTTTGTAACCGTACCAAGAAGAATCCCTTTACCCATTTTTTACTGTCCGTCAAAGAATCGGCCTGCATGGCATCCCGCCAGCGAATCGGCCAGCAGGGGAAATCGGTCCGCAGGAAAAATCGACCTGTAAGGCGTCCCGTCAGCGCTCCCGGCAGGCGATCAGCAGCAGGCGATCGGTGGCAGATGATCAGCAGGAGACGATCAGCGGCAGGCGGCCTTGACTTTTTCCGCCCCCTGTCCTACAGTAGGGGAAGCAGAAGGCGCAGAAGGACGCGTCGCATCTTTCAGGAGGAAGAAGGCCGGCATGTGGACGGATTATAAGGATGCAGATATTCATTTTTCCATTGCGGATACCCGATTTCATACGCTGAATCTCGTTTATGAGCGCTTCCAACGTTCCATTCCCAGCCATTCCCACGGAAACGGCAGCTATGAGATCCATTATATTGCCGAGGGGCGGGGACGCGCCATCATCAACGGAATTTCCCATGAAGTAACGCCAGGCACCCTTTATGTGACCGGCCCGCATGTGGAGCATGCCCAGAGCCCGTTTCTGGAGGACCCCATGTGCGAATACTGCATTTACCTGAAAACAGAAAAAAGGCGGAAAAGCGCCGCGTCCTTCCCCGCGGGGGAAAAGGAGCTGCTTGCCGCCTTTGAGCATACGCCATTCTGGTTCGGAGCCGATACCCAGAACGCCGGAAGCCTGATCATCGAGATCTTCGAAGAACTGCAGGAGCGCAGGACAGGCTGCATTTTTCAGGTGGAGGCGCTGCTGCGCCAGCTTCTGGTAAAGCTGGTGCGCAACTATGAAAAAAGCGGCCGTCCCAGGGCGCAGGATCTTTCTGCCGCCGCGGACAAGACCGCCGTTATCATCGAGGAATATTTTCTCTATCAGTACCGGAATCTGTCTCTGGAAGAGCTGGCCGGGAAGCTGGGGCTCGGCGCCCGCCAGACCGAGCGTCTCCTGAAGCGCCAGTACGGAAAGACCTTTCTCCAGAAAAAGGCGGAGGCCCGCATGTCCGCCGCGGCGATCCTGCTGTCGGACCCTTCCCGCAGCATCACCTCCGTGGCGGAGGATCTGGGCTACTCCTCCATCGAGCATTTTTCCTCGGCCTTTCGGAGCTATTATCACATCAGCCCCAGGCAGTACCGGAAGGAAGGCGTCTACCACAGCTTTCCGGAAAGAAGCGAAAGCGGCTGAAGGAACCGGTCGCAGATCCCTTCCTCCGTGATCCCCGCATCCAGACTCCCTATGGTATCGTTCCACAGGCAGTAAATGGCTCCCGCCGTACGGGACGACCAGGCAGGCAGAAGCTCTGTCCGGCCTCCCAGGGGATATTCATTTGCCTCCCAGTCCGCAAGGGCCTCCAGATCCAGATAGTCGTAGCCGCCCCCGGGAATGAGGTACAGGCTGCTGTTCAGGGAATTGATCACGGTATAGCCCGCCTGCCAGGTTTTCAGAGGATCCGACCAGTCGGCGCTCCAGATCTGAATCTGGATCTGCTCCGGCGAAACCGCCGCTTCCTCCCCTTCCTCCCACAGGCGGTACGCATTCTGTCCGGTACGCCCCTCCTTCCGGTTCGCTTCTTCAATCAGGCGAAGGCTTCCCCACATCCGGACCGGGCGGCCGCTTTCCGCGGCCAGGCTGACCATCTTCCGCATATAGTCCCGGTAATCCTGCACATCCCCGTAATATTCATCCATGCCGATATGCACGGTTCCCCCTTCCGCGAAAACCGGATCCTCTCCCTCCAGATATTCCTTCCAGAGTGTCTCCGTCAGAGAGAGCGTTTCCTTCCGGGAAAGATCCAGCTGGTCCACATTTTCCGGCTCATCCGCCAGAGCCGCTTCCGGAAACACCTTTGTGAGCGCAAGGCTGTGCGCCGGCGTGTCGATCTCCGGAACCACCTCGACGCCGAATCCGGCCGCCCATTCCACGAATTCCTTCCACTCCTCCTTGGTAAACGCGCCGTCCTGCGAGGTGATCCCCTCTCCTTTCTCATTTTGCAGGGAGGATTCCAGCCGGAAGCCGGAATAGGCGGTAAAAGCATTTTCCAGGCTGTCGTTTTTCCCGCTGGTGGAAAGGATCTCATTATCGTTCAGGTGTATGCCGAGGGTGTTCATTTTGTGGGCGGACAGCTCCAGGACCATTTCCCGCAGGGTTTCCATGGATACCATCCGTCTCCCGATATCGATGGAGAAGCCTCTCACGCTGCAGCGGGGATAATCCCGGATCACGCCGCAGGGGATCCCGCCCGCGACGTGACCCTGCCCGGCATTCTCCTGTCCCGCAGCATTCTCCTTCCCCAGATCTTCCGTTTCCGCCCCCGTTTCCTCCAGAAGCCTGCAGAGGGTGTTCACGCCCCAGATCAGTCCCTGGCTTTCTTCGGCCAGAAGGACGATACCGTCCCTTTCGATCTCACACAGATAGCCTTCCTTCCCAAGTCCCAGCTCCCCGGAAGCCGTCCCAAGCCGGATATCCCCGGCGCTTTCGCCCGCGGATCCGGCTTCCGCCTCCTCTGTCGGAACGCCTGTGGACCCGGCTTCCGCCTCCTCTGTCCGAACGTCTGTGGGCCCGGATTCCGCCTCGTCTGACCAGACGACCTCGGCCCTGTTCCCAAGCGCCTCCTGCAGGCGGGCGACCGCCTGGGGAGCCTCTTCCTTCCACCTGGCGTCCGCAAGGATCCGGATCTCTTCTCCGGGGAGGAAGCTGCCGCTTCCGGCACGCCATTCTGCCGCCCCGCTGACCGCCTGCGGCCGCGTACTGTCCGCGGAAACCTGTCTGTCTGTCGGGTGCAGGCTGTCCGCGGCTTCTTTTTCCGCTGGCTGTCCGCTTTCCGAAGCGGACGCCGTCTTCTTGCCCGCGAAAACGCCGTCCTCCTCCCAGGCTGCCGGGACCGTGACCGGATAGCCGGGAGTCGTCTCCGTTTTCCCGTCTCTGGAAAGAAGGAAGCCCACCTCCACCTCTTTTTCCTCCACCGTGGGATATACCATGCCGTCCCTGCCGATCACTTCCTCATAATCCGCTCCCGCAAGCTCGATCTGAACGCCCTCCGGCACTTCGGGAAGCGCAAGCCTCCGGCTGCCGTCCGCCTCCGTTTCCACCCGGATATCCTGAAGCGACCAGGAAAGCGGGACTTCCTCATACAGCTCCGCTTCCAGAAGGGATACATTCTGATAATACAGATACTGATTCTCTTCGCTCTCAGACACCGCAGTCGTACGGATGCGGAAATACCTTCCCGCCGCAGGGCTGTCAAGCGTCAGGCACTGCTCGTTTGCTTCCGGCGCTTCCTCCGCCCGGGCCGCCGTCACCCAGTCCGTCCCGTTCCGGGAGCTTTCCAGCACAAAGCCCTCCACGTTCAGCCTCTCCCAGTACAGCCGGACAAAGGAGATCCTTCTTTCCTCCGGAAATTCAAACATCAGCCAGTGGGACGGCTGCCCCGGCTCATTGGCGGAAGACCACCGGCTGTCCGAATCGCTGCGATTCCCGTCCGCCGCCTTTTCAGGAGAAAACGCTTCTGTCTCCGTGCTGTCCGCCGTCACGCGCACGCCCTCCGCCAGCGCCAGGTTCACCATCTTTTTTCCGGAAGCGCTTCCAGCCGGAAAGCTTTCCGCCTCCTGCATATCCACGCTCCCGCCTTCTTTCCGGCCGTCTCCGGAAAGGAAAATGGCCAGAGCCGCGCACAGAAGCAGGACGGCCGCAGCCGCGGCCGCCCCCTTTTTCCAGAGCTTTCTGTCCCAGAACTTTCTTCCCTGATCCCGCTTTCCTTTCCGTTCCTTTTTTTTCAATACTCGATCCCTTTCCTTGCGCCGATCCCCCGGTCAAAAGGATGCTTCACACATTCCATCCGGGTCACATAATCCGCGCACGCTGTCAGCCACTCCTGCGGATCCCGTCCGGTGCATACGATCTCGGGAAAATGCCGCTTATCGTCCGTCCGGCTTAACAGCCGCCGCAGCAGATCTTCCTCCAGCAGCTTCCAGTTCACCGGATAGGTCACCTCATCCAGAACGATCACATCCGCCTCTCCTGCTTCCGTCCGCTCCAGCGCCTGCTTCAGCAGCCCGTTATGGATCCGGGTCAGCTCCTTTTTTTCTGCCTCCGACATCTGAAAATAGAAGCCGAAGTCCTTTTCGCTCCTCAGAATCTCCATCCCGGGCAGCCGGTTCAGCGCATGCAGCTCTCCCGTATCCCGTCCCTTCATGAACTGGATAAAAAGAACCCGCTTTCCCGCGCCCGCAGCGCGCACCGCAAGGCCGACCGCCGCCGTGGTCTTTCCTTTACCGTCTCCCGTATATAAATGTATCAGTCCTTTTTCCATTTCTGCCTCCATGCCGAAGCGTTTCCGCGCCGATGGACCGGCGCAGAAATACGGTCTTATTCTGTACGGTCTTATTCTCTGCGATCCGTTTTCTCCCAGCTGCCGGACTGCGCCCCGCAGCTTCCTCTCCTGGAACAGTCCCCGCAGAATCCGGCGCAGACCGTTTCCGGGCTTTCGGACAGCCGGATCACGCAGGCCACGCTCTGTCTCGGGAGCAGCACGCCGCCGGGAAGCAGACGCGCCGGAGGCTCCTCTCCGTTTTCTCTCAGGCGGGAAAAGATCGTCTCCATGGAAGAAAGCGGAAGCTGCTCTCCCGGGAACAGGTAACGCTGCGCATACAGGCCGAAGCGATCCGCCAGAAGCCCGTTCAGCTGTCTGCATCCCCCGCGGAGCAGCTCCCTGCACAGGCAGTCCGTCAGATAGGCCTCCGTCAGAAGCCCCTTCCTGCAGTACAGCTCCTGAAGCCCGTCCACCCGCGCTCCCAGCGACAGGACCGCATACGCCTCCCGCCTTCCTTTCTCCGGCACACAGACCGCCCGGCAGTCCGCCGCCTCCTGCAGCCTTTCCCGGAGTCTTCTGCAGGATTCCTCCTGTTTTTCCCTGAACCTTTCCGGCTCCGCCGGACCGCTCCCGTCGGCAGAAGCCCAAAAATGATATTTTTCCGCAGCCGCAGCCAGCTCCTCCAGGCTCAGCTTGGGATCCCATCGACATTCCATTCCGCTATCCGCCCCCATGCACGGAATTTTCCGGCCGCCCGTCAGGAAAAGAAGCCGCCGGCCTTTTCCGCCGGCGGTTCTTTTCTGTCATCCGTTTTCTCTTCCTGTCCGGCCGGATCAGTAATTGATCCCCTTAATGGCCAGCGCGCCGTCCACCACTCCGAAGGTGATATTGGGGACATCGTCCGCAGACACGACGAATCCCGCCATGCTGGCGGAAAGGCCGCTCAGATCCGCGCCTGCCACAGCCTCCATCAGCTCAGGCGTAAAGATGCGGTCCGCGCCGAGCGCCACAAACTCTTCTCTGGATGCGGGCGTTGCGCTTTCCTCCGGGAAGCCGACATAGACCGGATACGCCGTCAGATCTGCCAGCGCTTCCAGATCCTGCGCCGCCACCGCTTCCTGGATCTTTGCGGCAAAAGCCGCGGCCGCCTCGCTGTCCACGGCAAAGTTATCCGCATAACCCTCTGTCGCCTCTTCTGTCTGCGCGGCGCTCTCCTGCGTCTCAGCCGCTGCAGAACCTTCCGAAGCGGAAGTCTCCTCTGCCGCAGCAGTCTCCTCCGCTGCGGTAGTCTCCTCCGCTGCGCTCTCCGCCGCTGCAGTGGTCTCCTCCGCCGCCTCTTCCGTTCCGGCGGTCTCTTCCGCCGCTGCGGTCTCTGCCGCCTGCGTGCTCTCCTGCACCGTTTCCGCCGCAGGCGCGGACGCCTGCGTGCTCTGTGTCTCCGCGCTCTGTCCGCAGGCTGCCAGGCAGAGTCCCAGAAGACCCGCCGTTACGATCGTCATTGCTTTTTTCATTTTCTTTTCTCCTCTCGCCGGATGCCGTATATTCCAGACGGAATCATACCACACCTTTCCGAAAATTGCACCCCCTGTTTTGCAAAATCTGAAAAGAGGGGATGCCCGGGTTACTGTTCAGACAGGTCTGCGCATTTACTGCGCAGATCGTACGAAAACGTACAGGCAGGAAGCATCCGGCCCATCGCGAAGCGATTGGAATGGCGGATGCCGGGCCTGTCGCACAAAGGGCCGGCCTCATCCGGCCAGCCCCGTTCCCTTCAATATGCCCCAGATATAGGGCGCTCCGAACATGCACAGTCTCTTCGGCCCCCGGATCGGATCCCCGGCAGCCTGCGCCGCCAGGATCTTTTCATACGCGCGCGTCACCGTAGCCTCCGTGATCGACTTTTCCTTCCTGTCGCAGAAAAGCTCCCTTCCCTTAACCGTATAGGTAAAGGGAAGCTGCTTGCTGGTAAAAAAAGGCTCTCCGGCATACAGTTCGACGACCCGCCACAGGAGCGCCCCCAGCTCTTCCGGTCTCTCGCAGCTTTGCACAGCGGCCACCGCCGTCTCCCGTTCCAGCTGCAGCCTGGCCTCCGCTTCCGTATTCCCCTCTCTTTCCATGTTCCTTCCTCCCTGCTTCCGGATTTTTCAAACCGCTCTTTTTGTCTATTATATAAGGCGGGATCCGGTATGCCAACCCCTGCGGGAAAATTTTACTCCATATATGTAGTTTGGCAGTCACTTCCTGTTCGCTGGTCTGCCAGTGAACAGGACGTCTGAAACAGCATGGGCAGGAAATCGCGGATGCATTTTCTCCATACGTTCCAGTCGTGGCCGCCCTCATATTCCCGGCGCACGCAGGCCACATGATTTTCCCGGCAGAAAGCGTCGTCCTCCTCGAAGTTTTTCCAGAAGCCGTCCTGTCTTCCCATCCCGCGGAACAGAAGGTTCATGTTCTGAGAAAATTCCGGCTTCCGGATCTCCTCCAGATGGCTGTTGTCCGGATGCTCCCCCACCAGATTGTGCAGGAAGCCGGAGAAAAGCCCGGCCCAGGCAAACAGCTCCGGGTATTTTCCGATCAGCATGCTGGTCTGCATGGAGCCCATGGAAAGCCCGGCCATGGCGCGGTGCTGCCGGTCCTTCTTCACGCGGTAATTTTTTTCAATGAAGGGAATGATATCCTTCGTCAGCTCTTCCAGAAAAAGCTCCTGTCTGAGCCGGAGCTTTCCGGGCTCGTTTTCCGTTATCACCATGCCGTCCGCCATCACAACCAGCATGGGGACCGCCTTTTTCTCCGCAAGGAGATTGTCCATGATGTGGTTCAGCTTTCCCTGCCAGATCCAGCCTCTCTCATTTTCTCCGAATCCGTGCTGCAGATACAGAACCGGATAATCCTCCCCGCTCTTCTCATAGCCCGGCGGCACATAGCAGATACAGGTCTGCGTCCTTCCGGTGGCCGTGGAGGTAAAATATTCATGCCTCACCGTTCCGTGGGGCACCTCCCTCATCAGGCAGAAATCCTCCATCGGCCCCACCTCCAGATAGTTGATCGGCCTGCAGCAGCCGTAGCCGATGGGAAGAAAAGGGCTCAGGACAAGACAGCCGTCCACATAAAGGCTGACATAGTAAAACCCCGGATCAACCGGAAGGTCCACCGTCCAGATGTCCTTATCCGTTTCCAGAAAAGGATACCGGACGCCGCCGATCTCGATCTGCACATCCGCCGCGTTGGCAAAACGGAGCCGCAGGCAGGGCATGCCCTCCGCCCGGTACGATAAGCCCTCCTGTCCGGAAACGGGAACCGGCGCATCCCCCATATCCAGCATCACCGGACGGCTGTAGGCGCAGGACTGCTCCACAACGGCAGGATTGTCCAGCCATTCCTTATCCGCGTCCATCTGCTCCCGCACCTCCAGGGTCAGACCCTCCGTCACGGCCTCCGCCGCACGCAGCATCCGGATCACGCCGTCCAGATAGCCGGCCTGCTTTCCATGATTTCTGGTGATCCCTTCCACTATGATGTGGAGCTTTCCTGCCGCCATGGTCAGAAAATCATAGATATTATCCAGGCTCTCCCCCTCCGACTGCGGCACCTGCAGCTTTTCCTCCAGATATCTGTGCAGCTCCTGTCTGGTGCGGATTCCTGCAAAACTCAGTTTGATCATGGGTTCCTTTCCTCTGTCTTCCTTCATCTTCCGATCGCCTTTCTCAGCTTGCTTCTGATCCGAAACAGCGCGTTGTCCGTACTTTTGGCGTCCTTTCCCAGCACCCTTGCGATCTGCGGCGTACGCATCCCCGTAACGTACAGATCCAGCACCTGTTTTTCAAAGGCGCTCAGCTCCTTTTCAATGGTCCGCTCCAGTACCTCCACGTTTTCCCTGTCAATGAACAGCTCCTCCGGGCTCTTCTCGCTGTCCGCCGGAATCGCGTTCATCAGCTCCGTTTCCTCTGCCTCTCCCTGCGCGCCGTAAAGGGAAATATAGGTATTTAACGGCATATGTTTTTTTCTGGAGGATGCCTGCACCGCCGTATACATCTGCCGGGACACGCACAGCTCGGCAAAGGTGGCAAAGCTTGCGTCCCGGCCGCTGTCATAGTCCCTTACCGCCTTGAACAGGCCGATCATCCCCTCCTGGATCAGATCGTCGCTGTCGCCGCCGAGCAGATACATGGACCGGGCTTTCGCCTTCACCATCCCCTTGTACTTTTCCATGATATAATCCGTAATGTCCCGCCGCCCCTCTCTCAGAAGGCCGATCAGTTCCTCGTCGCTGTATTCTGTGTAGACCAATCCTCTTCCTCCAGTTCTGCCCCATCTTCCGAACTGCCGTCAGAGAACCCCTCCGGCAGTTCCGCCTTCCTCTCATCCAGGAGCCGGATCAGCTCCGCCGCCACATGTTCCCCGAGAATCCGGTAGCCCTCCTCGTTGGGATGCACCCCGTCCGGCATCAGATGAAGCACATTATCCCTGTCATGACCGTCCAGAATGTTGGAATTGTACAGGTCGAACACCTCCAGCCCATGCTCCCCGGCAAGAGTCAGGATCGTCTCCGGAAACGCCTCCTGAGGCATCAGATATTTCCGCCGGGCCTTCAGATAATCCTGCAGACTGTTGGGCAGCGGCGTCAGAAAGATCACCTCCGCCTCCGGATAATCCTCCTTCAGTCCTTCCATCAGCTCATCCAGATCTCCCCAGAAGGTGCGCGGCGCACGCTCCTTTTCATTTCCAAACTCCACAAAGCTGGCGCAGAACCCGTCGTTGGTCCCGCCCATCACCAGGATCAGATCCGTATCCTCCGGGATCTTACTGTACCGGTCCACGAAGGCGTCCGCCCAGTATCTTCCGATGGAGGAGCCGCCGATGCCCAGATTGACCGCTTCCTTCGCCCCCAGCGCCTCCTTCATGATATTCGGCCAGGCAAGCGCCTGATAATTTTTCAGACTGTCCAGATTCACGGCCTGAGTGATGCTGTCCCCCAGACAGGCGATTTTGATCTCTGAAAAATCAATGTCATTTCCGGAAATGGTCTTTCTGTCCGCTTCATTGGCCTGCATGGTCTGCCTGTGGGAGCTCATCACCTTCTGCCGGTCCGCAAGCGTCAGCCGCCTGCCAGGCATTTCCGCAGGCCGGTTTTCGGAAACGCCGTTTCCCGAGACCGCATTTCCGGAGACTCCGCTTTTTGAAGCTCCGTTTCCCGAGACCGCATTTCCGGATATTCCGCTTTTTGAAGCTCCGTTTTCTGAGACCGTATTTCGGGAAACGCTGTTCTGAGAAACAGAATTCCGGGAAACTGTGTTGCGGGAAACAGCGTTTTGAGAAATACTGTTCCTGGAAACACCGTTTCGGGAAACACTGTTTCCTCCTCCCGACGGCCGCAGGAGGAGCAGCGCCGGAATTCTGTTTTCGGAAATCTGATCTCCTGAAACAGAATTTTCTGAAATCCGGTTTTCGGAAACCTCCTCCGTTTTTCTTTCCTCCAGGGCTTCCGTTCCTGCGTCCTGTTCCTCCGCAGCGTCACGCTCATCCGCGGCGTCCTGTTTCTCCGCAGCGTCACTCTCATCCGCGGCATCCCGCCCGTCCGTCGCTTCCTCCTGTGCGGCAGTCCTCTCCTGCCGGGGCGCGGCCGAAGCGGCCGATCCGGCGCAGGATAAAAGAAAAACCGCAAACAGGCCGCAGCAGACCGCAGTCAGAAATCCGTTCGTCTTCATTTATTTTCCCAGCCTCTGGCGCACGATCTCATAGGCGAGGACTCCGGCCGCCACGGAAGCGTTCAGGGAATCGATATCGCCCTTCATGGGAATGGATGCCGTAAAATCGCAGGTTTCCTTCACCAGCCTGCCGACTCCTTCTCCCTCGTTTCCGATCACCAGACCGATGGAGCCCTTCAGGTCCAGATCGTACATGGCCGTCCCGTCCATATCCGCGCAGACGAACCACATGCCCTGCTTTTTCAGCTCCTTCATGGTCTTGGCCAGATTGGTCACCCGGGCGACCGGCGTATAGTTCAGCGCTCCGGCAGAGGTACGGGCAACGGTGGCCGTCAGACCCGCCGCCCGATCCTTCGGGATGACGACGCCGTGAGCTCCCGCCAGGTTTGCCGTGCGGATGATGGCTCCCAGGTTATGGGGATCCTCAATGCCATCCAGCAGGATGAGAAAGGGCGGCTCCCCCTTCTGATGCGCAGCCTCCAGCATGTCCTCCACCTGCGCATATTCATAGGCTGCGGCGCAGGCGATAACGCCCTGATGGCGTCCGGTTTCCGAAAGCTGGTCCAGCCTCTCCTTTTCCACATATTTGACCGGGATGTCCTTCGTCCTGGCAAGCCGTTTGATCGTCAGCACCGGCCCGTCCTGGCAGTGATCCTGGATGAAAAGCCGGTCGATGGGCTTTCCGGAACGCAGGGCTTCCGCCACCGCGTTTCTTCCTTCTATGGTCATTTCCTGATATCGCATGTTTTCCTCCAAAATATCCGGCCGTCCCGGCGCCTCCGAAAGCGCTCTGCGCCCGCGGCGTCCGCAGGAAGATCCGACTGCTGAAATATCCGGCCGTCCCGCTGCCGTCAAAAGCCTCCTCCGCCTGCGGCGTCCGCAGGAAGGTCCGGCCGCGCGCACCGCTTTCGCCCCTTACAGCTTCCAGCCAAGCGCATCCAGCGACAGACGGATCAGTTCCAGCAAACGTTCCTCCTGCCCGGAAAGATACAGCCAGCCGTACAGGGCTTCCAGCCCGGTGGCCTTGCGGTAGTCCAGCACGGAGGCGTTTTTCGCCGTGGTATGGGATTTGGCGTTGCGCCCGCGGCGGTAGACGGCTTCCTCCTCCGGCGTCAGATGCTCCTGCAGAGCCTCCGCCATCTCCGCCTGGGAGGGCGCCTTGGCCAGGCGGCTCTTTTCCCGGTGCAGCTGGTTGGGGCTGGCGTTGTGCCGCTCCACGATCACGGTCCGCAGGATCAGATCATATACGCAGTCTCCCACGAAGGCCAGGGTCAGCGGGGAAAGCGTTCTCAGATCCACCTCCCCCAGACCGAAATCCCGTTTGATCCGCTGCAAAAACGTCAGGCTCTCTTCCATTTCACTCCCTCGCGGGTGTCCTCCAGGACGATTCCCTTTTCCAGAAGCTCATTACGGATCGCGTCGGCTCTGGCAAAATCCTTCGCCTTTCTCGCCGCCTGCCGCTCCTCGATCAGCTTTTCAATCTCTTCGTCCAGCATTTCTTCTTTTCTGTCCACGATCAGGCCGCACACGTCGCAAAGCTCCCGGATCTGCTCATGGAGGGCGGACAGATAGTCTTTGGAGGATTCCCCGTCCGTATTGGTATTGATGAATTTTACCAGCTCAAAGATGGCCGCGATGGCGTCCGCCGTATTGAAATCATCGTCCATGGCCTCGTCAAAGCGGGCGGTATAAACCTTCGCTTCCTCCAGAAGCTTCTTTTCCGCCTCCGTCCTTTCCTTTTCCTGCGCTTTGGAAAGGAGGAAATTCAGGTTGGAAACCGCCGTCAGGATGCGCTCCAGGCCGTTCTTCGCCGCCTCCATCAGCTCCGCAGAGAAATTCAGAGGGCTTCTGTAGTGCGCGGACAGCATGAAGAAACGCAGCACCTGAGGATCATATTTTGTAATAATGTCCCGCACGGTGAAAAAGTTTCCGGCGGATTTGCTCATTTTCCGGTTGTCGATGTTCAGGAAGGCATTGTGCATCCAGTAGCGGGCGAAGGGCTTTCCGTTCGCCGCTTCGGACTGGGCGATCTCGTTTTCATGGTGCGGGAAAATCAGATCCTCTCCGCCCGCGTGGATGTCGATCTCGTCTCCCAGATATTTTTTGCTCATCACGGAGCATTCGATGTGCCAGCCGGGACGGCCGTCGCACCAGGGAGACTCCCAGTAAGGCTCTCCGTCCTTTTTGGGCTTCCAGAGCACAAAGTCCAGCGGATCCTCCTTCTGGTCCTCTCCGGATACCAGAAGGGAACGCTTTCCGCCCTCCAGATCGTCCAGATTCTTGTGGGACAGCTTCCCATAGTCACGGAAGCTTCTCACCCGGTAATACACCGTTCCGTCCTCCGCCGCGTAAGCGTGTCCGTCGCCGATCAGCTTCTGAATCATCTCCAGCATGCCGCAGATTTCCTGCGTGGCCTGGGGATGTACCGTGGCAGGGCGCACGTTCAGGGATTCCATATCCTTTTTGCACTCCGCGATGTAGCGCTCGGAGATCACCTCCGCGTCCACGCCCTCCTCAATGGCCTTTTTGATGATCTTGTCGTCCACATCGGTGAAATTGCTGACATAATTCACCCGGTAGCCCTTATGCTCAAAATAACGGCGTACCGTATCGAACACGATCATGGGGCGGGCGTTTCCGATGTGGATCAGGTTGTATACGGTGGGGCCGCACACATACATCTTCACCTCGCCCGGCGTGATGGGAACAAATTCTTCCTTTTTCTTTGTCAGGGTATTATAGATCTTCATCTTGTCTGTCTCTCCTTTTTTATGAATTCCCGCCTTGCCGGTCCCGGGACACGTCAGGCAGGCTTCTTACGCGCCTTTTCCTTTAAGGTACCGCACCTGCGCCTCCAGGTCAAGCAGTCTCTGCGAAAGCCGTGCGTTTTCCTTCTGCAGGGCGGCGATCTCCTCGTGGACGGGATCCGGCAGATGCACCTGATCCATGGTCGCCCTGGGGATGGGCTGATCTCCCCGCTTCACCACCCGCCCCGGAACGCCCACCACCGTGGAATTGGGCGGCACCTCCCGCAGCACCACGCTTCCCGCGCCGATCTTGGAATTTTCTCCGATGGTGAAGGAGCCCAGCACCTTCGCTCCGGCGCTGATCATCACGTTGTCGCAGACCGTGGGATGCCGTTTGCCGTGCTCCTTTCCCGTACCGCCCAGCGTCACGCCCTGATACAGGGTCACATTGTCGCCGATCACCGTGGTTTCCCCGATGATCACCCCGTTTCCGTGGTCGATGAAAAATCCCTTTCCGATCTGCGCGCCCGGATGAATCTCAATCCCGGTTTTTCTCGCCCCCCGCTGAGAAATCCATCTTGCCAGAAAAAAATGGCCTGCCCGGTACAGCCTGTGCGCCACCCGGTAATGGAGCATCACCTTGAAGCTGGGATACAGAAATACCTCCAGCGAGGAATGGATCGCCGGATCCCGTTCTCTGATGATGCGGATCTCTTCTCTGATATTACCAACCAGTCCCATCGCTTCCTCCCTCTTTCCGGAACATTTTTCCGAAATATTTTTTCGGAACCTCTTTTGGAGATCCCTTCCGGGATCTGTCCGGCCGGACTTAAAAAGACCCTGCCGTCTCCTTTTTCATTTCAGAGACGGCAGGGCCGCGGTTCCACTCCGATTCAGAAGGATAGAAAAACTCTGTCCTTCTGCACTTGACGCGCGTAACGAGCGCAGGACGGATCCGGCTGTACAGGATGAACTCCTCTTCACCGGACCGGCTCCCGGATGCACTTCAGTCCTCACGCGCCGGGAATGCTTTCAGCCGGCGGCATTCCCTCTCTGCGGCCGGATCATGGACTGTTTTTTTCCGTTCCAGGCCTTTCTCAATCTATTATACAGGATATGCAAGAAAAACTGTTTTGTCAACCCCCGATCCCTCTTTACTGCAGGCAGGAAAATGGAAGTGAGATTCCGGTTTCTCAATTCTCCGCCAGCCCGGTTTTCCCCATGGGAAAATTCCCGTCCTGTATCATCCAGGCACAGGCGGAACAAGACGCTCTTTCTTTAAAAAAAGCCGAAGCCCAAAAGAATCAGGCTCCGGCTCTTCATGATA
Source organism: Candidatus Eisenbergiella pullistercoris (assembly GCA_019115665.1). Classification (GTDB taxonomy): domain Bacteria; phylum Bacillota; class Clostridia; order Lachnospirales; family Lachnospiraceae; genus Eisenbergiella; species Eisenbergiella pullistercoris. The sequence continues at coordinate 22,564 of DXDD01000176.1, forward strand.
TTTATGCTTTTTTCCCAGCTTATTCCTGCTCTGCGCCCGTCCCGGCAGGCGCTGCCTCTTCTTTCGCCGTGATGGCGATTCCCAGCTCCTCCAGCTGCTTTTCGTCCACCACGTTGGGCGCTTCCGTCATCAGGCAGGAAGCGTCCTTCACCTTCGGGAAGGCGATGACCTCACGGATGCTGTCCGCGCCGGTCAGGAGCATTACCAGACGATCCAGGCCGTAGGCCAGTCCGGCGTGCGGGGGAACGCCGTACTTGAAGGCGTCAAGAAGGAAGCCGAAGCGCTCATGGGCGCTTTCCTTCGTAAAGCCAAGGGCTGTGAACATGCGCTCCTGGATGTTTTCATCGGAAATTCTCACGCTTCCGCCGCCCAGCTCCGTGCCGTTTAACACGATGTCGTAAGCCTTGGCGCGCATCTTTCCGGGATCGGTCTCCAACAGGTCCAGATCCTCCTCCACCGGCATGGTGAAGGGATGATGCATGGCCACGTAGCGGTTCTCCTCCTCGCTCCACTCGAAGAGCGGGAACTCGGTCACCCAGAGGAAATCGAAGCGGTTTTCGTCGATCAGTCCCAGCTGTTTTCCCAGCTCCAGACGCAGACCGCCCAGCACGTTGTAAACGATGGTATTCTTATCCGCCGCGAAAAGAAGCAGGTCGCCCTTCTCTCCTTCCATGGCCGCCGAAAGAGCGTTCAGTTCTTCTTCGGTCATGAACTTGGCAAAGGAGGACTTGTAGCTGCCGTCCGGCTGGATGGAAAGGTAGGCAAGGCCCTTCGCGCCGCAGCCTCTGGCGTATTCCACCAGGGAATCGATCTTCTTTCTGGGCATGGCGGCCTGTCCCTTCACGTTGATGCCGCGCACGGAGCCGCCCGCCTCCAGAGCGGAGGTGAACACGCCGAAGCCGCAGCCCTTTACCACGTCGGATACATCCTTTAATTCCAGGCCGAAACGGGTATCCGGCTTGTCGGAGCCGAACCGGTTCATGGCCTCGATCCAGGGCATCCTGCGTAAGGGCAGCTGCACCTCCAGGCCGATGGCTTCTTTGCAGATGTATTTGATCAGCCGTTCATTCACTTCCATCACATCGTCCTGATCCACGAAGGACAGCTCCATATCCACCTGGGTGAATTCCGGCTGCCGGTCCGCGCGCAGATCCTCGTCGCGGAAGCACCTTGCGATCTGGAAATACCGGTCATAGCCGGAACACATCAGCAGCTGCTTGAACAGCTGAGGCGACTGAGGAAGGGCATAAAACATGCCCGGATGCACCCGGCTGGGTACCAGATAGTCTCTCGCGCCCTCCGGCGTGGACTTGGTCAGCATGGGCGTCTCGATCTCCAGGAAGCCCTCCTTCGTCATGAATTCCCGGATCGCGGAGGTGATCCGGCTTCTGAGCATGATCTTTTTCTGCAGATCGGGTCTTCTCAGATCCAGGTAGCGGTATTTCAGACGCAGCTCTTCCTTCGTCCTGGAATTCTCTTCAATGGGGAAGGGAGGGGTCAGCGCCTCGGAAAGGATGCGCACAGACTGAGCCCGCACCTCGATCTCACCGGTCGCCAGGTTGTCATTGACCGCGCCCGCGCGGCGCTCCACCCGTCCGGTCACGGCCGCCACGAACTCGCTGCGGAGCCTTCCGGCCTTTTCAAAGCCCTCCGCTCCCACGTCTCCTTCTTCAAAAATGATCTGCAGGATGCCGGAACGGTCTCTTAAATCCACGAAAACGATGCCGCCCTTGTTTCTCTGCTTAGCCACCCATCCCATGACGGTGACGGTCTCTCCCACGTTGGCTGCGGAAAGCTCCCCGCACCTGTGGGTCCTCTTCAGGCCCTTCATTGATTCAGCCATAATTTTCTCTCCTTCTGCCGTCTATGACGGCATTTAATCCGAGAAATTGGCCGCAAGGCCAATTTCCAGGGAAAATCTCCGATTTTCCCGCCCCCTATTTCAGCGGTTCTCTGTAAAACTCCTGAAATTCCTCCCAGCCCTCTTTCATGAGCTGCTCCTTCTGGAATTTCTTGTTTTTATTCATCCGGGCCACCAGCACCTGCGTGCCGGTCTCCCGCTCCTTCTGCGCCTGCGCGATACAGTCCGCAAGCGCTTTGCCGGAAACGCCCTTTTCGATCAGGAACACCTTCTTCTTCGGGCGGCCCGGGATCTGGAAGCCCTGCTCCATCAAAAGCAAAATGATCCGTTCAAAGCCGATGGAAAAGCCGCAGGCCGGAACGTCGTTTCCGGTGAATTTCCCCACCATTTTGTCGTATCTTCCGCCGCCTCCGCAGCTTCCGCCGAATTCCGGAATGGCGATCTCAAAAATGGTTCCGGTATAATAGGACATGCCGCGCACCAGCGTGGGATCGAACACCATCTCAAAATCCGCGGCCTTCGTCTGCGTCACGCTGTCCACGATTTCCTGCAGGTTCTCGATCACGCCGCTCTCCAGCGCATCCCCCAGCGTTTCCTTCAGCCAGGAAAGACCGTCCTCCGTCTGCCCAAGCGATTCAAACAGGGACAGATACCTTTCCACGCCCGCCGGATCGAAGCCGCTTTCCAGAAGCTCCTTCTCCACGCCTTCCCTGCCGATCTTGTCCATCTTGTCCAGAATGATAAAGACGGTGTCAAAACTCTCCTCCGGGAAGCCGCTGTAGGCCGCCATGGCCTTCAGGATCCGCCGCTCATTGATGCGGATCTGGAAATTTTTAAAGCCAAGCCTTCCCAGAGTGGTGGTAGTGGCCAGGATCAGCTCGATTTCCGCCAGGTTGGAGGGCTCGCCCAGGATGTCGATATCGCACTGCATGAACTGGCGGTATCTTCCCCGCTGCGGCCTGTCGGCCCGCCATACGTTTCCCATCTGCAGCGCCTTGAAGGGCGACGGCAGGCTATTGGCGTTATTGGAATAATAACGGCAGAGGGGCACGGTCAGATCGTATCGGAGTCCGCCGTCCACCAGATCGGCTTCCGTCTGCGCCGTTTCCAGGTTCAGCTTTTCCCCTCTTTTTAAGATCTTAAAGATCAGTTTTTCATTGTCGCCGCCCTGTTTGTTAGTCAGGTTGGCGATGTTCTCCACACAGGGCGTCTCGATGGAGGTGAATCCGAACTTCGCATAGGTATCCTTGATGATGCCGATGCAGTAATCCCGGATCTCCATCTCCGCGGGGAGAATATCCTTCATGCCGGTAACCGGCTTCTTACTGAGTGCCATAATCTTTTCCTTTCTTCCGGGCCGGATCGGCCTTCCAGGCTGGCTTTCCAAACTGGCCTTCCGGATCGGCCTGTCAGGCCGGCCTTTCCAATCGACCTGTCAAACTGACCGGCCATACAGCCGCCGCAGCGGCCCGGCTGTCAAATCTGTTCCGATTTTACACTTTTTTCCCGCATCCCGCAAGAGGAGGGCCGCTTTTTCCCGGGAAAATCGTAACAGTTCAGCCTTCGGCAGAACTGTTACGGCATCCGGCCATTCCAATCGCTTCGCGATGGGCCGGACTCAGGCTTCCAGCCCCAGAAGCCGGCGCTTCCGTTCGATCATCTCATCGATCTTTTCCAGATACAGCGGCAGCTCCTTCACATTTTCGCACCGTTCGATGCGCCCGTCGGGATGGACCGCCTTGGAGATGGTCCCGGCCCCGATGGCCATGATGGACTGCTTTTCTTCCATGATCAGGATATTGTACAGCCCGTAGCAGCCTTCCCTGGCATAGCCCACATTTTCCAGATTCCCGGTCATGTTCTTCTGGCGGTACAGATAATAAGGGTGCAGATTCATTTCCGCCGCCGTCCGCGCCGCCAGCTGAACGGTTTCCTCCGTATTGTGCAGAAGCTCCAGCCCGTTCTTTTCGATCCACTGCATCATTCTGGAAGCTTTTTTCACAGCCAGGGAGTGGACGGTCAGGCTGTCCGGAGACAGCTTCCTGATCTCCTCCATGGTATGGCTCACCTCCGGGATATCCTCTCCGGGAAGGCCAAGGATCAGATCCATGTTGATGTTGTCAAAGCCTTCCCGTCTGGCCAGGGAAAAGGCTTCCTTCACCTGCTCCACCGTAGCCCTGCGGCCGATCAGGTCCAGGGTCTTCTGGTTCATGGTCTGGGGATTCACGGAGATCCGGGTCACGCCGTATTTTTTCAGCACCCGCAGCTTGTCCGCCGTGATGCTGTCCGCCCGTCCCGCCTCCACGGTAAATTCCTTCACCTGTGAAAAGTCAAAGGTATTCCGGAGCCGGGAAAGAAGCCGTTCCAGCTGGTCCGGTTCCAGCGTGGTGGGCGTGCCCCCGCCGATGTACACGCTGTCCAGCACCTTGTCACGGAAGGCTTCCCGGACGAAATCCATTTCCTTTTCCATCGCCGTCAGATACTCCTCCACCCGCGCCCGCCATGCGGAGATAGGGAAAGAGGTAAAGGAGCAGTACAGGCAGGTGGTGGGGCAGAAGGGAATTCCCACATACAGGCTGTAGCCCTTCTCGTAATGGATGTCCTTCAGGATCTCCCGCTCCCTGCAGGCGATGCCCAGAGCCAGCTCCGCCTTCTCCCGGCTGCAGAAATAGGTTTCTTCCATATAAGAAAGGATCTCCTCCCGGCTCTTTCCTTCCTCCAGATGCTGCATGGCGATCTTGGCCGGGCGGATGCCGGTCAGGCTCCCCCAGGGAAGCAGCTTTCCCGTTTTGGCGGAAAGCATCCGGTAAAGGAGCTGCTTCAGCTCATTTTTTACCACATTTTTTTCCTCCGGGCGGCTGAGGAGAGTCTCTTCCTCCTGCCCGTCCATACGGATGCGGATCCGGTCCGCTTCAAAATCCACGGAAATCTCCGGATTGTCCCCGTCGGACGCAAGATCCTTCGTTCCTTCTTTAAAAACCTTCACCGTCTCCGCCGGGTAAAAGGCCTTCACTAGGGAATGGATATCATATTCAAAACGCAGTTCATTCAACGTTACCGCAAGCATCGTTACCTCCGTGCCGAAGCTCTCTTCGCCTTCCGGCAAAGCTTTTTTCCGCTTCTTCCCATGACAAAGGCGGGGAAGCCCCGCCTTACTGACAATAGGGATTGTACTTTTTCTCATCCCCGATGGTGGTGGTGTCTCCGTGTCCCGGATACACCGTCACATCGTCGGGGAGGATCAGCAGCCTTTCCTTAATGGATCGGATCAGGCTGCCCATGCTGCCCGTGGGGAAATCGGTCCTTCCCACGGAGCCCTCGAACAGGGTATCCCCCGAGAACAGGATCTTCTCTTCCTCCAGATAATAGCAGCAGCTTCCTCCGGTGTGTCCCGGCGTGGCGATCAGCTTCAGCGAAAAGCCTCCAAGCTCCAGCTGCGCGCCGTCCTTTTCGTAAAAATCCGCCCGCACCGTCTCAGGCCTCCCCGCGTCCCGGGAAACGTTCTTTCCCGCGTCCTCGCAGAGCTCTTTTTCTCCTTCATACGCGTAGATCTTCGCTCCGGAAAGCCTTCTCAGCTCATTCGCGCCCCAGATATGGTCAAAATGTCCGTGGGTGAGAAGGATGGCGTTCACATGAAAGCCCTTCTGAGAAAGCGCCTCATAGATCTGCGCGCCCCGGTCCGCCGGATCGATGACGATCGTTTCGGTGAGGCCGTTTTCTCCCTTCTGTCCTTCCCGATATAAAAAATAGCAGTTGGTCTGGCAGATGCTCAGCACCATCCGCCGGATTCTGATCTCTGACATAATTCCTCCATCAGCTTCGTTCAATGTCAATGACGCTGTCGATCGTCCGGATCTTATCGATCACCCTGCTCAGCTCTTCCCTGCCTCCCACTTCAAAGGAAGCGGACAGAGTCGCCATGCCCTGCTTGTTGATCCGGGTGTTCATGGAAAGGATATCGATGTTCTTCTCCGTCAGCGCCCGGGAAATATCCGCAAGCAGACCGCTTCTGTTGTTGGCGTAGATCACGATCTCCGCCACATATTTTTCTCCCTCGCTCTCCGCCGGCGAAGCCTCCCATTCCGCGTCGATCAGCCTTCCCCGCTCCGGCTCGGGCAGGTTCAGGATATTGACGCAGTCGGTCCGGTGGATGGAGATCCCTCTTCCTCTGGTCACAAAGCCGATGATCTCGTCGCCCGGCACGGGAGAGCAGCACTTGGAAAACCGCACCGCCACATCATGGATCCCCTTCACCACGATGCCGTTCTTCCCCTTCGCGCGGGGCAGCATCTGGCGGGCCTGGGCGTTCTCCGCCACGTTTGCCAGCACCTCGGCGTCGCTTAACACCTTGGGATGATCCCTGTCATACAGCTCCTGCATGCGGTTTAAGATCTGGCCCTCCTTCAGGCCGCCGTGTCCGACCGCGGCAAGCAGGGAATCCCAGTCCCGGAAGCCGTATTTTTTCATCTGAGCCTCCATGTAGGGAGGCTTTAACAGATCGGAGGCGGAAAGGCCCTTCGCCTTGCAGTAGGCCAGAAGCATTTCCTTGCCCTTTACGATATTTTCTTCCTTGAATTCGTTGCGGAACCACTGGTTGATCTTGCTCTTGGCCTGGGTGGACTTCACCAGGTTCAGCCAGTCCCGGCTGGGGCCCTTGGAGTTCTGGGAGGTGAGGATCTCCACCCGGTCCCCGTTCTGGATCTCGTAATCGATATTTACCAGCTTGTCGTTCACCCTGGCCCCGATCATCCGGTTTCCGACCGCGGTATGCACGTTATACGCAAAATCAATGGGCGTGCTTCCCGCCGGAAGGGTCTTCACATCCCCGGTAGGGGTAAAGCAGTAAACGGTATCGGAGAACAGATCCAGGTCGCTCTTTAAGAGGTTCATGAACTCCCTGTTGTCCGACATATCCCGCTGCCATTCCAGGATCTGCCGCAGCCAGGCCAGCTTCTCCTCCTCCTGCGCCTGCACCTTTTTCCCGTCCGAAGCTTCCTTGTATTTCCAGTGGGCGGCGATACCGAATTCCGCCGCCTTGTGCATTTCCACGGTCCGGATCTGGATCTCAAAGGGCTGGCCCGAGGATCCGATCACGGTGGTATGCAGGGACTGATACATATTCGCCTTAGGCATGGCGATATAGTCCTTGAAGCGCCCCGGGATCGGCTTATACATTTCATGGATCACGCCAAGGGCCGCGTAGCAGTCCTTTACCGTATCCACGATAATCCGGACCGCGAACAGGTCGTAGATCTGATCCAGCGTCTTGTGCTGGTTCTTCATCTTCTTATAGATGCTGAAAAAATGCTTGACCCTGCCGTCCAGCCTGGCCTTGATGCCGGCATTCTTCATATGCTCGGCAACCTCTTCCACGATCTGGCGGATGTAAGCCTCCCGTTCGCTTCTGCGGATGGCGATCTTATCCACCAGGTCGTAATAAACCTCCGGCTCCAGATATTTTAAGGACAGATCGTCCAGCTCCACCTTGATCTTGGAAATACCAAGCCGCTGGGCGATGGGCGCATAGATTTCCATGGTTTCTCTGGCGATGCGCTGCTGCTTTTCCGGGGGCTGATGCTTGAGAGTACGCATGTTGTGAAGCCGGTCCGCCAGCTTGATCATGATCACGCGGATGTCCTTTGCCATGGCAAGGAACATCTTTCTCAGGTTCTCCGCCTGCATTTCCTGCTGATCCGGCGTCCTGGTTTCCCCGTTCTCCTTGTCGCTGCGGAAATTGATCTGCTGCAGCTTGGTCACGCCGTCCACAAGAAGAGCCACGTCAGCGCCGAACTCCTTCGTGATCTCCTCCGTGGTCATGATGGTATCCTCCACCACGTCATGCAGAAGGCCCGCTTCAATGGTCTCCTTATCCAGCTCCAGATCCGCCAGAATGATCGCCACGCAGAGAGGATGAATGATGTAGGGCTCTCCGGATTTGCGCACCTGCCCCTCATGGGCTTTCGCGGCGATCAGATAGGCCTTTTCGATCATGGAAATATCGTCTGACGGATGATACCTGCGCACGCGCGCGATCAGATCCTGATACAGCTCCTCCGGGCTCAGGTACTCCTTCATCGCCTCGATGCGCCCGTCGTCGATCAGAACGCCTTCTCCGTTCTGCCCCGGCTCCGCATCCAGACTTCCGCCGCCTTCATATACAATTTTGGTCTCTTCCTCTTTCTGCGGCGCCGGGAGGATCCTGCCGTCCTCCTTCTGAACGCCTTCTGCCAGCTTCTCTTCCCTCATAACCGCTTCACCCATATGGTTTTCCCTTTAACGGGCAGTTCAGTTTCCTTCGTACCGGATCGCGGACTCCAGACGGTATCCGGCGATCTTTTCCCTGCCCTTCAGGCCCTTCAGCTCCATGAGCACCACAACGCCGACCACCTGTCCGCCCAGCGATTCCACCAGCCGGATCATGGCCTCCGTGGTCCCGCCCGTAGCGATCAGATCGTCCACGATCAGCACCTTCTGTCCCGGTTTGACAGCGTCCTTATGGATCTCGATCACCGCCGTGCCGTATTCCAGCTCATATTCCACGGAAACCGTCTCGCAGGGAAGCTTTCCCTTCTTGCGGATCAGCACAAAAGGCTTATGATTATTGTATGCGATGGGGGTTCCGAAGATAAAGCCCCTGGACTCCGGCCCTGCCACCACGTCATAATCCAGATCCTTCACCAGATCCTGCATCGTATCGATCGCCAGATGGAGCCCGTCCGCGTCCTGCAGCACGCTGGTCACATCGCGGAACATCACACCCTTTTCCGGGAAATCCGGAATACATCTTACATACTCTTCCAGTTTTTTCATCTTTTCCTCCATGCCGCCTGAATATCCCTTCCCCGCGCCGGTCAGCAGATACCCGGCGCGGATCAGCGCGGCAGTTTCCTTCGTCTGCATGCTTCTGCAGCTGCTTTTTCCTGAAAAACTATTCTTTATTATATTATCTATCCCTGCATAAGTCAACGGATTCCCCTGCTGCTGCAGTTTCTTTTCCGAAAGGAAAGCCCGCCGGGCACACCGGAAAGAAGACGGCGCCCGTTTTTCGACAGGCGCCGCCTTCTTTTCTATTTTTCCTGATTCGATTCTTTTCTTTCCCAAAGCTCCGATCACGGAAGGATTACATCATTCCCATTCCGCCTGCTCCGGCAGGTGCGGCGGGAGTCTCTTCCTTGATGTCGGCCACAACGGATTCGGTGGTCAGCAGGGTGGAAGCTACGCTGGTCGCGTTCTGCAGAGCGCTTCTGGTAACCTTCGCGGGATCCAGGATGCCGGCGTCAACCATGTTCACATACTCTTCCTTCAGAGCGTCGAAGCCCCAGCCGGTCTCCATTTCCTTCACCTTGTTGATGATTACGCTGCCTTCCAGTCCGGCGTTTGCAGCGATGTGATACAGAGGAGCCTCCAGAGCTCTGAGCACGATGTTCGCTCCGGTCTTCTCATCGCCTTCCAGTCCGGCCGCCATCTCTGCGACTTCCTTGGTAGCGTGGATATATGCGCTTCCGCCGCCTGCGATGATGCCTTCCTCAACGGCAGCTCTGGTAGCTGCAAGAGCGTCTTCCATACGAAGCTTCGCTTCCTTCATCTCGGTCTCGGTCGCAGCGCCCACACGGATCACCGCTACGCCGCCCGCCAGCTTCGCCAGTCTCTCCTGCAGCTTCTCTCTGTCGAAGTCAGAGGTGGTCTCCTCGATCTGCTTCTTGATCTGGGAAATTCTGGCCTGGATATCAGCCTTGTCGCCCTCGCCGTCAACGATGACGGTGTTCTCCTTCTGAACCTTAACGGATTTCGCACGGCCCAGATCGGACAGCTGCGTCTCCTTCAGGTCAAGGCCGAGCTCTTCGCTGATCACCTTGCCGCCGGTCAGGATTGCGATATCCTGCAGCATTTCTTTTCTTCTGTCGCCATATCCGGGAGCCTTGACAGCAACCACATTGAAGGTGCCGCGCAGCTTGTTGACGATCAGGGTGGTAAGCGCTTCGCCTTCCACGTCCTCGGCGATAATCAGAAGTTTCGCGCCGCTCTGAACCACCTGCTCCAGCAGAGGCAGGATCTCCTGAATGTTTGCCAGCTTCTTATCGGTAATGAGGATATAAGGGTTATCCAGAACCGCTTCCATCTTATCCATATCGGTGCACATGTAAGCGGAAATATATCCTCTGTCAAACTGCATGCCTTCCACCAGATCGAGCTCGGTCTGCATGGTCTTGCTCTCTTCGATGGTGATGACGCCGTCTCCGGAAACCTTCTCCATCGCGTCGGCAACCATCGCGCCCACTTCGTCATTTCCCGCGGAAATGGAAGCGACTCTCGCGATGTGCTCCTTGCCGTTTACCTTGGAGCTCATCTTTTTGATGGCTTCCACAGCACAGTCGGTAGCCTTCTTCATACCCTTTCTCATGATGATCGGGTTTGCTCCTGCCGCCAGGTTCTTCATGCCTTCGTTCACCATGGCCTGCGCCAGAACGGTAGCGGTGGTGGTGCCGTCGCCTGCCACATCGTTGGTCTTGGTGGCAACCTCTTTTACCAGCTGTGCGCCCATGTTCTCATAAGGATCCTTCAGCTCGATCTCTTTCGCGATGGTCACGCCGTCGTTGGTGATGAGGGGAGCGCCGTAGGACTTATCCAGAACTACGTTTCTTCCTTTCGGTCCAAGGGTTACTCTTACTGTATTCGCCACCTGGTCCACACCGGACATCAGGGCGGCACGGGCGTCTGCGCCGTATTTAATTTCCTTTGCCATAATAATCAGCCTCCAATTTGATTTTCTTTTTTCGCGCGTTTGGCGCTTTCCGGCGTCAAAGAGCGCCGGATGCAGCTGCCGTCAGGCAGATTCCTGTTATTTCTCAATCACTGCCAGAACGTCGGACTGCTTTACGATGATGTATTCCTGGTCCTCGTCAAGCTTTACTTCCGTTCCCGCATATTTGGAATAGATCACCTGATCTCCAACCTTCACTTCCATTTTGATTTCCTTGCCGTCAACCATTCCGCCGGGGCCTACAGCGATGACTTCCGCCTGCTGGGGCTTCTCCTTGCTCTGTCCGGGAAGAACGATTCCGGATTTGGTGGTTTCTTCCGCTTCCAGCTGCTTTAATACGATTCTGTCGCCTAAAGGTACTAATTTCATAAAAATGCCTCCTTGTTGAATCCTTTCTGATCCAGTATTGTTTAGGCTGTTAGCACTCACTTATGTCGAGTGCTAAACACTATAGATATATTATGTTTTCACCCCTCTTTATGCAACGTCATTAGCGGGAAAGAGCAGTCTTTTTCCTTTGCATCTCTCTGTTTTTCTGTCATTATCTCTTTTTTTCTTAGCTTTGTAATTTTTTTCTTTTCCGCACAGGCTGCCTCCGTTCCGCCATGGACCCGCCCCGCAGGATGCGGCCGGCAGAGGGCCTGCCGGTCTTTTTTGATATCGAAGATTTTCCGGTTTTCTTCCGTCTAAAATTCCACTTCCATCCCGTCGTAGGACACCAGGAACCCATACTGTTCTGCCACAGGCAGCATCTCGTCATAGGTTACTCCCGCATTATGAGTGAAATGGTTCGCCACGTAGATGGTGCTTTCATCCGCAAGCCCTTCCTTCACCAGCCGGTCGCGAATCTGCGCATCGGCGGCAAAGCCCATATGTCCGCTGTAATTCGCGTGAATGGCATGGGTGGCATCCAGGCTCACCAGATTCAGCTTCACCGGATGGCCGGTCAGATATTCCCAGGTGCTTTCCGGGAACAGCCCCGTATCATGGGCGTACAGGAGCGCCTTCCCATCCTTTTCAATCAGATAGATCACCGGCTCGCAGCGCACGTCATGCTGCGCCTCCAGCGGGGTGATCCGATACCCTTCCGCCTCAAAGGGCTCGAAGGCCTTCACGCGCACAGGCGACACCCGGTCCTCCATCACGTTGTGATCCGCATAGCCCGTCCCCTTGTCGATGGCCGCAACCACCTTCGCATAAGCAGGATACGTTCCATAGATAAACAGCGGCTGTCCGTCGATACCATGGGCGAAGCCCTCCTGCCGGTTCAGAAGCTCGTCCTGATACAGATGGTCTTCGTGGTCATGTGTGATGAGGCAGGTATGGATGGACGGCAGATCCAGTCCGTAAAACAGGCTGTGGACATAGGTATCCGCATTCAGGTCAAGAAGCAGCGTATCGTCCACGAGCGCCTGGCTCCTCGTCCGGATATTCCTTCCGCCCGCCTTTCTGCTCTTTTCACAGACCTCACATCTGCAGAAGGCCGCGGGCACTCCCTCGCATGCCGCGGTGCCAAGATATTTGATTTTCATTCTCTTTCCCTCCATGCCGGAACGCTTTGTGTCAAAACATGCGCTCCGTTTCTTCCATTCGGCGTCTGCGCCGGAATCTTCCCTGATTATCTCTTTTTTCCGGAAGAAATGCAAGCTTCTTTTCCGCAAGGGGCCACTGTTCACACGCAATGAGGCGGAGCGGCGGCGCAGGCCGTATCGCTTCCGGAGACGCAAGACTTTTGAGGGAAGGCTTTTGAGGGAAGCCTTTTGAGGATGCCGGAAGTTTTTCGGGAATGCCGAAAGTTTTTCAGCGCCTTTTCAGGCTTCCGAAACCGGGGTCCGGCACAGGAAATCCGCCTGCTACGGGCAAAAAGCCGGTTTTCCTGATTCAGACCGTAGAAAATCTCCTCTCACTACGGAAAAAAAGCCAATTTCCCTGATTCAGACCGTAGAACATCCCTGAAATCTACGGGTAAAAAGCCGATTTCCCCGATTCCGGCCGTAGAACCCCCCTGAAATCTACGGGTAAAAAGCCGATTTCCTCGATTCCAGCCGTAGAACGCTCCTGAAATCTACGGTACAAAAACCAAAATTTCCTGATTTGGCCGTAGTGCGATCCCGATCTATACGGATCATCATGCCATTTTTCTGATTTCTGCCGTAGAAGCCTGCACAGGGACCATTTCAGTGACCATTTTAGGGATCCTTTTGGTCCCGGCCCGGCCATTCCGTCGTAACAGTTCAGCCTTCGGCAGAACTGTTACGGCATCCGGCCCATCGCAGCACTCGCTTTATCGTGCAGCGATGGGCCGGATGCTTTCTGCTGATATGTTTTCGTACGGTCTGCGCAGTAAATGCGCAGACCTGGCTGAACTGTTACATTCCGTCCCCTTTTTTATTGAAATATCCGGCGTTTTGTGTATAATGGAAGAGCAGCAAAAACATGGATATTTGAAATAAGTAAGGAGTCAGAATGATACAGGCGATCAATGTCACTTTAAGATTGGGAAAAAAGGCGCTGTTTGAGGATGTGAACATCAAGTTCACCGAGGGCAACTGCTATGGCCTGATCGGCGCGAACGGGGCGGGGAAGTCCACTTTTCTGAAGATCCTGTCCGGCCAGCTGGAGTCCACCAACGGAGAGGTGGTCATCACCCCCGGCCAGCGTCTTTCCGTGCTGGAGCAGGATCATTTCAAATACGACGAGTTCCCGGTGCTGGACACGGTCATCATGGGAAACGCCAGGCTGTACGAGATCATGAAGGAAAAGGAAGCCATCTACGCGAAGGAGGATTTTTCCGATGAGGACGGCATTCGGGCCAGCGAGCTGGAAGCGGAATTCGCCGAGATGGACGGCTGGGAGGCGGAGTCCAACGCCGCAAGCCTGCTTAACGGCCTTGGCATCGAGACGGAGCACCACTACAGCCTGATGAAGGACTTAAACGGAAGCCAGAAGGTAAAGGTGCTGCTGGCGAAGGCGCTGTTCGGCAACCCGGACATCCTGCTTCTGGACGAGCCCACCAACCATCTGGATCTGGACGCCATCGCATGGCTGGAGGATTTCCTGATCGAATTTGAGAATACGGTCATCGTGGTCTCCCACGACCGTTATTTCCTGAATAAGGTCTGCACCCAGATCGCGGACATCGACTACGGCAAGATCCAGCTGTATGCGGGCAACTACGATTTCTGGTACGAGTCCAGCCAGCTGCTCATCAAGCAGATGAAGGAAGCCAATAAGAAAAAGGAAGAAAAGATCAAGGAGCTGCAGGAATTCATCTCCCGCTTCTCCGCAAACGCTTCCAAATCCAAGCAGGCGACCTCCAGAAAGCGGGCCCTGGAAAAGATCCAGCTGGACGAGATCCGTCCTTCCAGCAGAAAGTATCCCTACATCGATTTCCGTCCCGACAGAGAGATCGGAAATGAGGTGCTCACCGTGGAAGGGATCTCCAAGACCATCAACGGAGAAAAGGTGCTGGACAACATTTCCTTCATCATGGGACACAACGACAAGATCGCCTTCGTGGGCGGAAACGAGCTGGCGAAGACCACTCTTTTCCAGATCCTGATGGGCGAGATGGAGCCGGACGAAGGCACCTATAAGTGGGGCGTCACCACCTCCCAGGCCTATTTTCCCAAGGACAGCACGAAGGAATTTGACAGCGAGCTGACCATCGCGGACTGGCTGATGGGCTATTCCCCGGTGAAGGATATCACCTATGTGCGAGGCTTCCTGGGAAGGATGCTGTTCGCGGGCGAGGACGGCGTGAAAAAGGTGTGCGTCCTTTCCGGAGGAGAAAAGGTACGGTGTCTGCTTTCCAAGATGATGATCTCCGGAGCCAACTGCCTGGTGCTGGACGAGCCCACCAACCATCTGGACATGGAATCCATCACGGCCCTCAACAACGGCCTGATCAAATTCCCCGGCGTGGCCCTCTTCTCCTGCCGCGACCATCAGTTCGTACAGACCACGGCCAACCGGATCATGGAGATCCTGCCGAACGGTACGCTGATCGACAAGATCACCACCTATGACGAATACCTGGCAAGCGACGCGATGGCGAGAAAGCGCACCGTCTATACCGCGAACCGGGAAGATGATGAAGACTGAAAGTAGCAGTTCTGCCGAAGGCTGAACTGTTACGACTGAAACGGATAAAAACGGAGGACAGCCTGTGAAAATCGTTGACCTTCACGTTCATTCCTGCTGCTCCGACGGCACGCTCACCCCTTCTGAACTGGTGGATCTCGCCCTTCAGAAGGGGCTTTCCGCATTCGCCCTGACGGATCATGACACCACCGCGGGGCTGGACGAGGCCATCGGCTATGCGCAGGGCCGGGATATTGAGGTGATCCCCGGCATTGAATTTTCTACAGAATATAAAGGAAGGGATATCCATATCCTGGGACTTGCCATCGACTGGCACTCTGCCGCCTTTGAAAAGCGCATCCGGGCCTTTGTGGATTCCCGCGTCGAACGCAACCGGAAAATGTGCGAAAATCTTTCCCGGGCGGGCATCGACATCTCTTATGAAAAGCTCCTTGCCGCTTTTCCCGGCGCCGTTGTGACCCGGGCGCATTATGCCAGATATCTGCTGGATCATGGCTGTGTGAAGAGCCTGCCGGAGGCCTTTGAGCGCTACGTGGGCGATCACACCCCGTATTTCGTTCCCAGGCAGAAGGTCACCCCCGTCCAGGCAGTGGAGCTGATCCTGCAGGCGAAGGGCCTTCCCATCCTGGCCCATCCCACCCTTTACCACATGGGAAAGGACGCCCTGCAGACCCTGGTATCCCTTCTGAAGGAGGCAGGACTTGTGGGCATCGAAGCCGTCTATTCCACCTACAGCGCCGGAGAGGAACGGGAAATGCGGCAGCTTGCCGCAAGGAACGGCCTTCTCATCAGCGGCGGCTCCGATTTCCACGGTTCCAACAAGCCCGGTCTGGAGCTTGCCACAGGCTATCATGGAAGGCTGGTCATCCCCTTTGACATCTGGGAACGTCTCATGAAAAAAGGGCGGGAGCTGTACGGAGAAGACTGGAGCCAAAACACACCGGGATGAGAAAGCTGCGGACACGAGAGAGAAAAGGAGAAAACCCATGACAGAAGGAAAGAACGCAGAAGAAAAGAATGCAGGGACAAAAATCCTGTTCAGCGACATGGACGGGACGCTTCTGAAAAATGACAGCACCGTTTCCCCGGAAACCAAGCAGGTGCTGGACCGAATGACCGCAGCCGGGCATCGTCTGGTCCTTACCTCCGGACGGCCGCTGGACAGCATGCTGGAGGTCATGGAGCAGGAGGGGCTGTTCTATCCGGATACTCTGCTCATCGCCTACAACGGAAGCCTCACCTGGGACTGCACGGCGCAGGCCCCTCTGTTCTCCCTTCCGCTTCCCCTGGACATCTGCCGGGGGATCGCCGACGCGGCCAGGCGGCACGGCGTCCATTACCAGACCTATACGGACCATGAGATCGTCTGCGAAAAAGAGGATGAGGAGCTGCGCTATTACCGCAGGCGCATCCATCTTCCCGTCCTCCTTTCCCCGGATCCCGTCTCCGCCCTGACCGCGCCCCCTTACAAAATGCATGCCATCCATCTGACGGATCACGAAAGGCTGGAAGCGCTGAAGGCGGACGTGGAGGAACGCTTCAACGGCCGGGTGACGGTACAGTTTTCCAACGATCAGTATCTGGAATTTTTCCACAGCGGCTCCGGGAAGGGAAGCGCCATCCTGCAGCTGCTCCGCCATCTCGGCATTCCCGTGGAAAACAGCTTTTCCGCAGGGGACGCCCCCAACGACATCTCCATGCTGCAGGCAGCCGGATGCGGAATCGCCATGAAAAATGCGGATCCCGAGGTAAAGGAATCCGCAGATTATATCACGCGCTTTGACAATGAGCACGACGGTCTGGCCGACGCCGTTGCGCTTCTTATTCTGAACGGCGGCTGAGCTTTGCCGCCTCCCCTTTCGGCCTGAGGGCCGATTCCGCCGCGGCCCCTTTCGTTCTGAGGACGGATTCCGCCGCGGTCCCTTTTGTTCTGAGGATGGATTCCGCTGCGGCCTTCTTCATCATCCTTCTGCGAAAGGCGTCATAGAGCACCTTTCCGCCGATGGGAAGGCCGGTCATCGCCCCCAGATACACCGCTGTTTTCAGAAGCGACATCTCTGTTAAGAACGGAAATACCAGAGGGAGGCAGTCCAGGATCAGCATGTGGTACAGGAAAATATAGAGCGTATATCTTCCCAGCCAGGCAAGCAGAGAAAGCAGACGGTCCGCCGCCGGGCTGTTTAAAAGCGCCCCCAGGCTGCACCAGGAAAAAAGAAAGAAAAGGACGGCAAGGGAATAGACCGTTATGGTGATTCCCGGCGGATTCACGCGAAGCAGCCAGCCAAACAGCCCTTCGTCCAGGGCGAGCCGGTCCGTTAACAGAAAGGCGGCGGACAGCGCAAGCAGTACAAGGGACGCGGCCGCGCATACCGCCGCCCGGCTCCGATACCGGATCTCGATCTGCATGTCCGCCGCGATCATTCCCATCACGAACAGGAACAGGAAGGTTCCTCCCATCAGATAATTTCCCCCGCCATAGGTCTCGAGGGCAAGGGTGTGCTTCACGCTGAAGATGGACGCCGCCAGCGCCGCCGCCAGATATCCGCTTCTCCACAGAACGCTCAGCCTGCCTCTGCGGCAGAAAACGGTCAGGAGATAAAGAACCGGAGCCGCCGCGATCAGCTGCAGGTAGATCAGGACAAAATAGAACTGTCCCTCCAGATTAAAATGCAGCGCCCAGAGCACATAGGGGCCAAGGCTCAGCTGAAAGCCGCTTTTTACGAACTGACAGACGGCGACGGCCGCCAGGTAAGGGGCGAGGATCCGCCACAGTCTCCTTCCGGTCCAGCGCAGGTACGTCTCCTCCTGCCTCCGCCGCTCCAGCGAATACCAGGAGGTCATCCCGGACAGGAAGAAAAAGGCGGAAACGGAAAAGAAAGAAAGATACTGAATGTTCTCTCCCTCATATAAAATTCCCTTTCCGTGATCCACCAGTACGCCCAGTATGGCCAGAAATTTGGCGCAGTCTATCCACACAACGTTATTTTTGGTCTCCGCCATAATACGGGTCTGCTCCTTTCCTCCCTTTCGGGGCGTCCGTCCTTCCTTCGGTCTGTCTTCTGTCTGTCCCGGCTATTCCAGCACGATCTGGCCTGTTTGTCCCGGCTATTCCAGCACGATCCTGGCCTGTCTGTTTCGGCTATTCCAGCACGATCCTGGCGCAGCCCTCCGGAATGTACCATTCCAGCTCCATCCGGCTTCCGGAAAGAGGGTCTCTGGTATAGAGCGCCTGACGGCGGATCAGCTCTCCCGCCGCGTCATAAAAGTCCGCGTAAAAGGTATTCATGCCCGGCGTTTTGCTGTCGCCGGAAAGCAGGGTTCCCGTCACCCGCAGGCAGTCCAGGCCGCTCTCCCGTTCGATCTCCATCCCCGCGATGGCCACGCTGGCTCCGTTTCTTCCGGTCAGGGTGCTGTTGTAATAAACCATCCGGTCGTCATAAACCGTCACCAGACTGGTTCCCGTCATCTGCGTATAGACCTCCCCGTCCTCCGCAAGACCGCTGCGGATGGTGATATAATCCACCACAGCCGGGTTGCTGATCCGGTAAACCGCCGCCACCGTCGTGCCGGGCGCGGCCGCCGCCGCGGTCATCTTCGCGGTTCCGTCTCCGTTATCGGTCAGCACCGCCACGGCGATGGACGGATCCGCCGTCAGCACGGCCATATCGGCAAAGCCGCCGGCAAGCGCATACTCCACCTCGGCGCTTCCCGTTTCTCCCAGCCCCAGGGAAAGCACCTCCTCTTCCATCTGAATGCTCCCCTCTCCGGAAACCGGAGCCGCCAGCGCGGATATGGGGGAAAGGGCCGAGGCCGCAAGCGTCCCCGCAAGCAGCAGAGCCGCCGTTTTCTTCTGATTCCGCTTAATTCCATCTCTGATTCTGAACATATTCTCTCCTTTTTGCTTCCCCCGCAGCCTCCGGGCTGCGGAGATTTCCGCGGCAGCCTTCTGACTGCCGGGATTATCCCTGCGGCCTCCGGGCTGCAGAGATTTCCGCGCTACTCGCTTCTGAGCGCATCGATGGGACTCAGTCTGCTGGCCTTCCTGGCCGGAGCCCAGCCGAAGATGATGCCCACCGCCGTGGAAAAGCCCACGCCCAGCGCCACCGCAGAAACCGAAAAAACAAAATCCGTATCCATTAACGCCGCGGCAGCCACCGAGATCAGCAGGCCAAGGATCACGCCGATGATGCCGCCGATCAGGGAAAGCACCACCGATTCCAGCAGAAACTGCATCTGGATCCTTCCCGGCGTGGCTCCCATGGCCTTTCTCAGGCCGATCTCCTGCTTGCGCTCCGACACGGATACCAGCATCATGTTCATGATGCCGATGCCGCCCACCAGAAGGGCGATGGAGGCGATGCCGGCAAGCATATAGGTGAGCATGCTCATCATCTCGTTCATGGTGTCCAGCAGGCTGTCCATGGCGAATACGAAATAGCTGTCCTCATTCTGGTTAAAGGCCTGATACAGAACGCCCTCCACCTCGTCGGAAAGCTGATCGGTATAGTCCGTATTTTCAATGTAGATTTCCAGGCTGCTGATGTTTTTCTGGCCGGTGATCTTTCTCGCCGTGGTATAGGGGATGGTGACGGTTCCGTCCGAGCTGGTCCCGAAGCCGGACATGGAGGCCATCAGGTCGGAATTTTCTCCTTCCAGGCCGATCACCGTATAGGTCGCCCCGTTCAGCGTAAGGGTCTTCCCCACCGGGTTCTCTCCCGCGAAAAGGTTTTCCGCGATATCCTGATCGATCACGCACACGTAGGCCTGATCCTCCACGTCCGTCCGGTTGATGGCTCTTCCCACCGTGACCAGGTTATTGTGTTCGTAGTAGACCTCGCTCTTTCCCTGGATGGACACGGCGTCCAGCAGGTCCTGATTTCTGGCCGCCATTCCCGTGGCGCTGATGGTGGGGGAGAGTCCCGCCACATTGTCCAGCTCCCCCAGGCTTTCCAGATCGTTTTCCGTCAGCCCGGATTTCAGGGGCGTTCCCGTGATGGAAACGCTGAGCGTTCCCGCGCCCAGGGAGGAAAATTCATCCATCACGGTGCTGATCGCGCCGTTTACGATGGTGATCAGGGAAATGACCGCCGTTACGCCGATGATGATTCCCAGCGTGGTGAGCAGGGTACGCATTTTATTGCTTCTGATATTTTCCCAGGAAAGCTGAACGCTCTGCCTGATGATTCCGATATTAGGCATCCGCTGTATCTCCTTCCCCGATATTTCCGTCCAGGATCCGGACGATCCGCTTCGCATGGGAGGCGATGCCCGCGTCGTGGGTGATCATGATGATCGTCCTTCCCTCCTCGTTGATCTCATGGAACAGCTCCATCACCTGGCGGCCGGTCTTCTGATCCAGCGCGCCGGTGGGCTCATCCGCGAGAAGGATGGCCGGATTGTTGCACATGGCGCGGGCGATGGCCACCCTCTGCTGCTGTCCGCCGGACAGCTGGTTGGGATAATAATCCTTTTTCTCCAGAAGCCCTACGCGCCGGAGCATTTCCTCCGCCCGCGCGTTCTGCTCCCGTTCCGGAACGTCCGCATAAATCATGGGAAGCTTTACATTTTGCAGAGCGGTCTGACGCTGCATCAGGAAAAAGGACTGGAAGATGAAGCCGATCTCCCGGTTTCTGATCTTTGCCAGGGTCTTTTCATCCTGTTTTCCGATCTTCCGTCCGTCCAGCACATATTCTCCCGCCGTCGGCACGTCCAGGCAGCCGATGATGTTCATCAGGGTGGATTTTCCGGACCCGGAGGGGCCGAGCACCGCAAGGAACTCCCCCTCCTTCACATCCAGGTCGATGCCCTTCAGCACCGTGGATACCTCGCCGCCCACCTGATACTGCTTGACGATCCCCCGCATGGTGAGAATGGTTTTCTCCTGCATACGCCACCTCCTACTGCTGCTCCATGGACATGGACATCATCAGGTCGGCATAGGAAGGGGTATATACATAAAGCACCGTCTGTCCCGCCTCAAGGCCCTCGGTGATCTGCACCCAGGTTCCGTCCGTGGCTCCCAGGGAAACCGGCTGCTCCGTCACTTCCCCGGCCTCGTTCCTTATGTACACATAAGCGCTGTTGTCCTCATGGTAGGCCACCGCCTCGGAAGGAAGGGCGGGAACGCCCAGCTCCTGCTCCCGGATGAGGCGGATCTCCGCGGACAGGCCGTCGCGCACCTCCTCATCCGCTTCAAATTCCACGGTGGCGTCCAGATAGGAGACTTCATTCTCCACGGTGGCCGTCCGGGAGATCCGGGAAATGACGCCCTCATAATCCTTTCCCAGCGCGTCCACATGGATCTGCACCGCATCTCCCTCCTTCACCTGGGCCACATCATATTCGCTGATCCGCACCTCGGCCTGCATGGTATCGAAGCTGGTCACCACGGCGGCCGCAGACGCGCTCGCCGTATACTCGCCCTCCTTTAAGGAAAGCTCCGTGATATAGCCGCTGATGGGAGCGGTGATGGTATAGTCCTCCAGGGACTCCTTCAGATGATCGATCTGCAGCTGTGTGGCCTCCTGGGACGCCAGCGCCTGCGTTTTTTCCAGGGTATCCTCGCTGGTCTGCACGTTCTGATCCACGGAAAGCTCCGCCGCCTCATAATCCCGCTCCGCGTCGGCAAGCGCCTCCTGCGCCGCGTTCATATCCTCATAATAGTCCTGCACCTCCTTCTGCGCCGTCTCCTCCGCAAGCCGCAGGCTCTCCTGCGCATTGCTCAGCGTGACTGCATAGGTTGCAAGGGCCTCGTCCGTGATCAGATGGTTTTCGTTCTGCTCCGCGGCCGAGTCATAGGACGCCTGGGCGGAGGCCACGCTCTGTCTGGCGGAAACCACGGACTGATTGGTGCCGTTCTCCAGCTCTTCCTTTGCCCGGTTGTAGGTCTCCACCGCCGTCTGGTAGCTTTCCTGCGCGTTCAGGAGGGCTTCCTGCGCCGTATTCAGCGTGGAATTCAGCCCTTCCTCCAGCTGGCTGTTCAGATTGTCCAGGCTGGTCCGGCTGTCCTTGATATTGTAGGAATCCGTCAGCTGCGCCAGCTCCAGATTCGCCTCCTGCAGGGCGATGTTGTACTCCACCTCGCCGGAATCCAGCACGGCGATCACATCCCCCTCTTTTACATAGTCTCCTTCCTCCACATTCAGCTCCGTCACCTGAGCCGCCACGGCCGCGTAGACCGTGGATACCTCGGAGGCCTCGATATTTCCGGAAAATTCCAGATAGGAAACGATATCCCTGTTTTCCACTGTGGTCTCAAGATACCGTCCGCCGCCGTTTCCTCCTGCGGATACCGCAAAGGATACGGCCAGCACGATCAGCAAGATGACGACGATCAGGCCGGTCAGCTTCTTCCTGCTCAGTTTCAGCTTTTTCATAATTCTCCTCACTCTGCCGGCTCCTTTTTCCGGATCCGGACATGCTTTCATGATGTTATTTATGCAGGAAGAAGCATTGCCCCCACCGGACAACGCTTCCTTCCCCTCACAGCTGTCAGTTTTTTCCGTCAGCCCTCCACGATCAGATATCTGCCGTCTCCCACGTCGAACACCTCGTCGGCCTCCAGCAGCTCCTCCAGGTCGGCTCCGTCCATGTCGATCCCTTCCTCATCGAAGTACTCCTGTACCTCCTCCGGGGAATCCACTACCACCGCCATGCACTCCTCCAGAAAGGCTTCCGCTTCCTCCAGGCTGGAGGCCACGTCCTCCTCCGGAAAAAGCTTTCCCTGGTTATCCAGGAAGCATCTCAGGACCGCATCATCGTATACCTGCATGGGTTTCTCCCTCCTTTCCGCGCAATTTTCTATACAAGAATATAACCTCTGCCCCTGCGGGCTTCAACCCTTTTATAAAAATTTTATATTCGCGTCTCTTTCGCGGGGCATTGTTCCCCGGCGGGCAGCACCCTTTCCCGGATCATCGTTCATCGGCGGGCAGTACCCTTTCCCGGATCGCCTTCCACACCCCTTTTTCCGCCCAGGAGGGACAGGAAAACCGCGCGGCGGCCTTCACCTCCGGACGCGCGTTCTCCACCGCGCAGCTGTAATACGCCGCGCGCATCAGGCCGATGTCGTTGGTGTTGTCGCCGAAGGTCATGGTCTCCTCCGGCCGGATCCCGAAGCGCTGCTGGATCCAGCGCAGGGCGTTTCCCTTATCCACGCTTTTATCCATGAAATCCACCCACTCCTCGCCCGCCACGCAGACCTGCACCCGGTCCTTCCAGGCCGGGATCAGCCTTTCCTCGCCCAGCCGCCGGATGCTTCCTTTGTGATAGACCGCGATCTTTAAGATCACCGCGTTTTCCTCCAGCACGTCCTTCACCCGGCGGAAGCGGTTGTGATAGCCGTATGCCATCAGATCCAGAAATTCCCGGTCTTCGGACTCGATCAGGCTGCCCTGGGGCGTGGAAACCACGAATTCATAGCCAGGCCCCAGCGCGCGCAGCTGTCCGACGATCTCCCGGCAGACTTCCGGCTTCATGGGCGTGACCATCAGATCCTCTCCCCGGTAATGAATATGCGCCCCGTTTTCCGTGATATAGCAGATCTGATCCGCCACATTCCGGAACACGTTGCGCACGCTGGGAAGCTGCCTGCCGCTCGCGGCGCAGAACAGCACGCCCCGGGCCGTAAGTCTGCGGATCTCCTCCTCCATCTCCGGATAAAGATCCGGCGTGGACTCCTCGATCAGAGTCCCGTCAATGTCCGATGCGATCAGCCTGATCATGTCTCCTGCCCTCCCGTTTCTTCCAGTGCAGCCGCCCCAGAAGGTTCCGTCTCCTGCGGCATGTTTTCCCGCGGCAGGTCCAGAAGCGAAAGCAGCTCCCCTGGCTTTCCGATCACGGCGTCCGCGTGATTTTCCTCCAGCTCCGCCCGGTCTCTGAAGCCCCAGAGCACGCCCACGGTAAAGAGGCCCGCGGCCTTCCCGGTCCGCATGTCCACGCAGCTGTCCCCCACGTACAGAAAATCCTCCGCCCGCAGGCCGAAGGCCTCCAGGATCCGGTATACGCCGGCCGGATCAGGCTTTCTTGGAATGCCCTCCGTCTGTCCCTGGATATGGTCAAAAAAGCCCTTTCCGAACAGCTCCTCCACCACGCGGCGGCTGTCCGCGTCCGGCTTGTTGGAAAGGACCGCGATCCGGATCCCCCTTTTTTTCAGCTCCGCGAGCAGAGGAACGATCCCGTCATAGGGCTTTACCTGATACATGCAGTCTCTGGAAAAGATCTCCCGGTACGCCTGATAGACCCCGTCAAAATGGGACAGCGCTTCATCCCCCGCCGCCAGCAGGGCCCGGCGCACCAACATGGCGGCGCCGTCCCCCACAAACCGTTTATATTCCGCTTCCGAAAAGGAGGGAAGCCCGAATCTCGCAAGCGCCCGGTTTCCGCACCAGGCAATGGACGCGATGGTATCCGCCAGCGTCCCGTCCAGATCAAAAATTACCGCTTTCTTCATTTATCCAGATGCCTTCCGCCTTCATCTCCTGATACAGCCTTCCCACCGGAAGGCCGACCACATTGTTGTAATCCCCCTCGATCTTCTGAATGTGCCTGGCAAAGAGCCCCTGAATGCCGTACGCTCCCGCCTTGTCCATGGGTTCTCCGGTCCTGATATATGCCAGGATCTCCTCCTGCGTCATGGGATAGACCGTCACGTCCGTGCATTCATGGAAGCTCCTTCTTCTTTGTTCGCCGTCCCGGCTCCAGATCAGAGCCACGCCCGTATAGACCTGATGGGTCCGCCCCTGCAGGGCGGAAAGCATCCTGGCCGCTTCCTTCTCATCCTGCGGCTTTCCCATCGGCTTTCCGTCCAGAAAGACCAGGGTATCCGCGCCGATCACGATCACGTTCTCTCCCGCTTCCTCCGCGATCTCCTCCGCCTTCTGAAGCGCGAGCTCCTCCACCTGCTCCCAGGCCGAGGCCCCCCGGCTTCGTTCCTCCCCGCAGGCAGGCTTTACCGTAAAGGCAAGGCCGATCCGGGAAAGGAGCTCCCTCCTTCTCGGTGAAGCGCTTGCCAGTATCATCTGATATTCCATCGTCAAACCGTCTCCGCATGCATCTCCGGGATGAATACCCGGCTGTCTTTTCCTTTGTCCTCTTCTGCCGCCGCCTCCATGGCCTCCTGGCAGAACACCTCCTGGGCGGTCACGGGCTCCTTGCCCCTGCGGTCCACCTTCTCATAGCTGCCGTCGGAAAGCAGGACCTGCGCCTTCATGGTATCCGCCATCTGCACATCCAGGATATGGATCAGTTTCTCCTTCAGCTTCGGATCCTCCACAGGGAACAGAATCTCCACGCGGCGCTCCAGATTCCTGGGCATCCAGTCCGCGCTGCCGCAGTAGACCTCGCTCTTTCCCGCGTTCTCAAAATAGAAGATCCGGCAGTGCTCCAGGAAGGTTCCCACGATAGAGCGGACGGTGATGTTCTCGCTCACGCCCGGGATCCCCACCTTCAGGCAGCAGATTCCGCGGATGATGAGATCGATCTTCACGCCCGCCGCGCTGGCTTCATACAGGGCCGCGATCACGTCCCGGTCGCAGAGGGAATTCATCTTCGCCACGATATGGCCCTTTTCCCCGTTTCTGGCATGCTCCGCCTCTCTGCCGATCAGGTACAGGAATCTGTCCTTCAGCCAAAGCGGCGCCAGGGAAAGCTTATTCCAGGACAGCGGCTCGGAATAGCCGGAAAGCATGTTGAACACCGCCGTAGCGTCCTCTCCGATCGCTTCGGAGCAGGTCATCATGCCGATATCCGTATACTGCTTCGCCGTGGAATCGTTGTAGTTTCCGGTTCCCAGATGGACATAGCGGCGGATGCCGTCCTCCTCCCTTCTCACCACCAGGGTGATCTTGCTGTGGGTCTTCAAGCCCACCAGGCCGTAGATCACGTGGCAGCCCGCTTTTTCCAGCTTTTTCGCCCAGACGATATTGTTTTCCTCATCAAAACGCGCTTTCAGCTCCACCAGCACGGATACCTGCTTGCCGTTCTCGGCGGCCTGGGCCAGGGCGGCGATGATGGGCGAATTGCCGCTGACCCGGTACAGGGTCTGCTTGATGGCCAGCACGTCCGGATCGGCCGCCGCCTCTCTGACAAAACGGATCACCGGCTCAAAGGACTGATAGGGATGATGCAGCAGGATATCCCCCTTCCGGATCTGGTCGAACACAGAGCCCTCTCCCATGAACTCCGGCACGGGCTGCGGCTCGTATTTCTCCGCCTTGAGGTGTTCAAAGCCGGAAAGGCCGTACATCTTCATCAGGAAGGTGAGATCCAGAGGCCCGTCGATCCGGAAGATATCCTCCTCCTCGATGGAAAGCTCCTTTTTGACGATGGCAAGCAGGCGCTTGTCGATCCCTGCCTCCACCTCCAGGCGGATGGCCTGGCCCCACTGCCTTTTCTTCAGCTGCTTCTCGATCTCCTTTAACAGATCCTCCGCCTCATCCTCATCGATGGTCAGATCCGCGTTTCTCATGATCCGGAAGGGATGGGAGCAGAGCACATCATAATTCAGGAACAGCCTGGAAATGTTGCGCTCGATGATCTCCTCCAGCAGGATCACCGCCCGGTTTCCATCCTCTCCCGCAGGGATCTCCACCACTCTCGCAAGGACGCTCGGCACCTGGACCGTGGCGAATTCCAGCTCCTTCTTTTCTCCCTTTTTGGAGAGCAGGGAACCGATATTCAGGGACTTGTTGCGGATCAGCGGGAAGGGCCGGGAGGAATCCACCGCCATGGGGGTGAGCACCGGATACACGTTTTCCTCAAAATAGTCGTCCACATAGGCTGCCTGCGCTTCGGTCAGCTCCTCATGCTTTTCCACCACCGTCAGGCCGTTCGCTTTCAGGAGAGGAAGCAGGGAGCGGTTGTAGGTGGAGTACTGCTGCGCCACCAGATCGTGGGTCACCACCGTGATCTCGGAAAGCTGTTCAGAGGCGGTAAGTCCCGCGATATCCCTTTTGGTATATTTCGCATTCACCATGTCCTTTAAGGACGCCACCCGCACCATGAAAAACTCATCCAGGTTGGAGGCCGTGATGCTTAAAAATTTCAGCCGTTCAAAAAGAGGGATCTGTTTGTCCCTGGCTTCTGACAGCACTCTTTTGTCAAATAACAGCCAGCTCAGCTCTCTGTTGGTATAAAGCGAAGGATCCAGAAAGGACTTTTCCTCCGCCTCCTGCATTTTTTTCTTCTCTGCCATGTTTTCCTCCCTCTGTCAAATGAACTTTTTCTGCCGGATGACGGGCCGGACGCTGAACACCTCTTCAAAGAAAGCCGCCTTTGCCGAGAACAGCCCCTTCTCCAGGGTGATATCCTCCGTCGTGTTCACCGTGATCACCAGCTGATTGTCCTTCAGAGCGGTCTTAAAATCCCGGAACTTCTGCTTATGGCTGCGGTCCAGCCCGTTCGCCACCCTGAGGATCGCCGTCAGCTTGGCGATGGTCAGATAGGAAGCATGGTCCATGCCCGCCGGCAGGCCCATGTTTTCATAATAGGCGAACGCCTGATGGTTGTAGCGGACCACGTTGGCGACGATCTCCCGCTCCCTCTGGGAAAGGCCGATGATCTCCGTGGCCATGACGATCTGATAGGAGCATTCTCCCAGATTCACCATGCTGATATATTTTCCGCAGTCATGAAGAAGCGCCGCGATGCGAAGAAGCAGCCGTTCCCGTTTCCCCAGCCCGTGCAGCTTCCTGCAGCTGTCAAAGATCGTCATGCAGATATGCTCCAGGGTCTCGCCCCGCCGTCTGCTTCCCAGGAAGCGCTTGCTGATGTTCCTTGCGCAGGCGACGATGTCCTGGTCAAAATCGTGCTTCGGCACCAGGATCTTATTTCTCTCCGCGTATTCGTAGGCGATGCCGTCGCAGAGGGTCACGCCGGGCGCCCAGATCAGCTTCGCGTCCATCAGCTGCAGCACCCGGCCGATCAGAGCGGCGGAGATGCACACCAGCCGGAAATTCTCCTCCGACACGCCGAAGTGGGCCGCCGCCTCCTCTCTGGCGTGGGTATGCAGATACTCCATGAACCTGCCGTAACCCTCGCTGTCCAGATATCCCGCCCGCTGGGAGCCGGCGATCTTCTTCTGCAGCAGCATGGACACATAATCGTCCACCACGATGATGTTTTCCACATCCCGGTCCTTCAGGTACATCCGTTTAAACACGGAAAGCTGGCTGTCGATCATCTCCTCCAGAAGGCTTTCATACCTGGAGGGCCTCGCGTTCAGCTCTCCCAGAAGCTCCTGCAGGCGCAGCACGCCGATCCGAAGGTTCTGCGTCGCCACCAGGGTATCCTTGTCGAACAGGGAAAGCTGGATGCTCCCGCCGCCGATATCCAGGATGGCCGTGCCCTTTTCGATGATCTTTCCGAAGTCCTCTCCCTTAAAGGCGATGGACTTGTAATCCAGGAAGCGCTGCTCCGAGTTGGCGAGCACGCCGATCTCGATCCCGGTTCGCTGGCGGATCTGATCCAGAATGATGGCCGTATTGTCCGTTTCCCGGATGGCGCTGGTGCCGTAGGCCTGATAGCTCTCCACCCGGTAGGTCTTCATGATCCCGGCAAATTCCCGCAGGATGCAGCACAGCTCATCCACCTTTTCATAGCTGATCTTTCCATGGGCGAAGGTGTCGTTTCCCAGATCCAGCCTGTGGCGGATGTGGTCGATCTCCTTCATCCCCGTTTTCGGCGAAAACTCGAATATTTTCATGGCAAGCTCGTAAGAGCCCACATCGATCGCTGCAAATGTTTTCAAAATTCTCTCCATTCCTAAGCGCCGCAGCGCTTCCTCGTTCCCGACAGATAATCCACAAACTGCTGGGCCGTTCTTCCGGACAGCCCGCCGTGGAACAGCTCCCACTTGTTCGCCTCCGAAAGCAGCTCCTCCTCCGGCAGGCTGATGCCGGCCCGCGCGGCAAGCGT
>DXDD01000177.1 GCA_019115665.1 Candidatus Eisenbergiella pullistercoris
AAGCGTTTTACGCTGAGGCACGCGCGCCGAACCTCCAGTTCGGCGCTGCGATAACGGGATTTGCGACGCTTCGGCGCAAATCCTGATTGAAAAATGCGCTATCGAGCGCATTTTTCAATCTTACCTCCATGCCGAAGCGTCCAGATAGGCCATCAGGCGTTCATAGCTTTCCGAAGCCTCCTGATATCCCTCCTCATAAAGCAGGCGGAGCTTTTCCTTATCCTTCTCCACCCTTCCGACACCGCTCTTTTTCTGCGGCCGGATCACGAACGCCTGGCCGTTTTTCTCCTGGGCGTCCAGATAATCCAGCATCTGATTGTAGGCGATATGCCTGTTTTTCATCAGTTCATAGATCTTCGGGTACTTCGCGTACCTGAGGCGGATCAGTCCCAGATGCTTCGAGGGCTGCCTGCGGTAGCCCACCTCCTTGGTGAGCACCACCACGTTTTTCCGGTTCCCGTCCAGAATGGAGCGCAGGATCGGCACGCTGTCGGACAGACCGCCGTCCAGATACAGCTTTCCGCCGATCTTCACATTCCGCGACACCAGCGGCAGGGAAGCGGAGGCCCGCACCGCTTCGATATCCCGATGCATGTCGCGCAGTCTCAGGTATTCCGGCTGTCCGGTCACGATATTGGTCACCACGGCGAAGGCCCTTCCCGGATACGCATCAAAGGCATCATAATCATAGAGATTAAGCCGGTTGGGGATATCGTCGTAGCACATCTTTACGCCGAACAGATCCCCCGTCCTCAGCAGGCTGGATACGCTGCAGTAAGCCGGATCGTCCAGATAGTCCACGCTGATGTCCCAGGCGCGTCCGCGCTGCTTCGACAGGAAGCTGCACAGATGGCAGGCCCCGGCGGATACGCCGTAGCAGGACGAAAATTCCAGTCCCTTATCCAGAAAAAAGTCAAGAACGCCGGCGGTATAGATCCCCTTCATGCCGCCGCCTTCCAGTACAAGTCCCGCCTGATACATACGATCTCCTTTCTCACTCCTGTCCCTGCCTGCCGTATTCCGTCCGAACGAAGCGTTCCAGCGCGTCCAGGGAGCGGACCACCTTTTCCGTATCGATGCAGTATGCCATCCGGAAATATCCGGGGCAGCCGAAGGTATCTCCGGGCACCAGGATCAGATCATAGGCAAGAGCCTTCTGACAGAAGACGTTGGCGTCCTCCTCCAGCGCCTTCGGGAAAATGTAGAAGGTACCGCCCGGGCGGACGCAGGTGAAGCCAAGCCCTCTCAGGCCGTCGTACAGCAGGTTCCTGTTGGTCTCATACACGGACAGATCCGCCGTCCGGTCGATCACCTCCGCCACGGCGAGCTGGATCAGAGAGGGCGGACAGTTATGACCGGTGCCTCTGGAGATCTGGCCGCACATGTTCACGATAGTCTCCGCCTCCCTGCACGCGGGATTGACGGCCACATAGCCGATGCGTTCTCCCGGAAGCGACAGAGACTTGGAAAAGGAATAGCAGGAAATGGTATTTTCATAAAGAGACGATACGTAGGGCGCGGTTTTCCCGTCAAATACGATCTCCCGGTAGGGCTCGTCGGAGATCAGGAAGATATCGTGTCCGTATTCCTCCTGCTTCTGCCTCAGAAGATCCGCCAGCCTGCGGAGGGTCTCTTCCGAATACACGATCCCGGAAGGGTTGTTTGGCGAATTGATCAGCACCGCCGCCGTTTTTTCATTCAGAAGCTCCTCAAAGGCTTCAAAATGGATCTGAAAGGTTTCCGTATCGGCGGGGACCACCTTCAGAACGTCTCCCGCCCCTTCCACATAAGGCCGGTATTCCGGGAAAAAGGGCGCGAACGTGGGGATCTCGTCTCCCGGCTTTGTGACCGCGCGGAAGGCGTGGGCCAGCGCTCCCGCAGCCCCTGATGCCATAAATATATGCTCCGGCCCGTAATCCATGCCAAATCTCCGGTTCAGGGACGCGGCGACCGCCTCCCGCACGGACCAGATCCCCAGGCTGGGGCTGTAGCCGTGGATCTGCATGGGATCCTTTTCCCTGAGGAGACGGATGCAGCAGTCCGTGAATTCCTGCGGCACAGGCACCGAAGGGTTGCCCAGGCTGTAGTCAAACACATTTTCATAGCCGATCTCGGCTCCCCTTTTCGCCGCGAACTCGGAAAGCGTCCGGATCATGGACTTTCCGCCGAGCATAGCCTTATATTTTTCCGATATCATTCGCCATACGCCTTCTTTCTTCTATAGTCTTTTCAGAAGCTGGTAAAATCCGTGGGCATCCGATACACCAGCAGCGCCATGAGCGGCACCAGGATCTCGCAGACCTGTACAAAAAAGCTGGCGATATCCTCCGTGATCCCGCCGAAATGCCGAAACGCCACCCAGCAGTAATACAGAAACGCGATCAGCGCCCCGGCGAGGCAGCCCAGCCCCACCGCGAAATCCATGCGGAGCATGAAAAACACGCACAGAACGGTATACAGAGTCAGCACCGCCGTCACGGCAAGCTTTCCGCCTCTGTCCTGCGGAACGTACAGGGAGCACTTGCTCTCCCTGGTGTGGGGAAACCACAGGATGGACAGGCCGTAGAGAGAACGGGAAAGGATGAAGCCGAACACCACCACCGGCCAGCCGTCGATGGGCATCTCGCTCCACAGACCGACGATCAGCAGAAAATAGCTGACGCAGGTGATGATGGCAAAATAGCCGCTGTGGGAATCCTGCAGGATGTCCAGCTTTCCCTTCCTCGGCTGGTGGGAGCAGAGCGCGTCCACCGTTCGGAAAAAACCGTCCATATGAGCTCCGCCGGAAAGCAGCAGAGCGATCATCACGCAGATCACCGAACGCAGCAGCTCATAATTGAGCAGGTAGGGATGGACGATGCGCCACTGCGCGATCAGAAACGCGATGACCGCGCCCACCCAGGGCACAAAGCAGAGAAGATACCTCATATTTTCCCCGTTTTTTTCCGTCGGCCGCGCCGGTATGACGGAATACATTGAAAAGGCCAGTCGCAGGCTGTTCCATATCCGCTTCATCCGTTTCCTCCGTTCTTATTCAAAAGCCACATCATCCGCGTAATCCTGCCAGATCAGACAGATCCAGGTTTTTCCCTGATTCAGCTCGATCGGGTTTCCTTCGCTGTCCACGTAATAGGCGGGATCACTGTCGGAATAGCGGGACCAGGTCCCCTCCGTCATTTTTCCGCCGGTGAATACCTGAACCTTCATGCCGTTATCCCCGTGCAGCCCGAACGCCAGGTAGTCGTTCTCATCCCGCACCTCTCCGTGGCAGTACTGAAAAATCACGTTGTCACAGGCCAGCTGCTCCCCGGTCCTTTCATCGATCTGAGGGCCGCCGTACTGGAAACGGTAATACTTCCCGTCCTCCTCATTGTATTCAAATCTGGCCTCCACCAGGCTGTAGCCGTTTCTCAGGTTCGTTTCCTTTCCTCCCGGATACAGCACGGCGGCTGCGGTTTCCCCGGCGTTTTCCGCCTCCTGCCCGTCCGGCGCGAAGGCAAACTTGGCCTTATGGGTATCGTGATAAGTCAGGCTGTAGTCAAACCGGCTGATATCCTGCATCAGCCCTTCCACATCGATGTACACATTATTGGGGGCCTTCCGGTCGCTGGTGCGCAGGAAGGTATTCGCCGCCGGACGGTCGATCCCCGCCACGGCTCCGCTGATATTGTCCACCCGGTCGCTGTTGATCAGATCCCCCACGTAGGGCGTAGCCTGGCCGAAATGGGCGTAGATGGCGTCATATTCCAGCGCGCAGTAAACGAAATAATCCCGGCTGGAACGGATATATCCGATCGTATCCAGCTCCTCATAATTCTCAAAGAGTCCCATCAGACGCGTGATCCTGCCTTCCACCGGCGCTTCATAAATGATGGAAGCCGACGCGATTCCGTACTGCGGGCAGCCCTCCTCGCGGTTGTTGAGCATCACGGCAAGAGGGCGCTTCTGCACATCCTCCCTGTCCATCGGCTCTCCCGTCAGAAAGCTGTGCGCCCCGTCGTTTTCCACCAGGGCCGCGTTTTCCTCATTGGTCTGTCCCCCGGTTTCATCCGCCGCAGCCTGCTCTGAAGGCGTCACGCTCTCCTGCGTCTCCTCCATAGCGGCGGCTGCCTGCGTCTCCTCTGTCTGCTTCGGGCCGCAGCCCGCAAAAACAGCCGCCAGGGCGGCGGTCAGGCAGGCCGCAGCCGCTCTGCGCCGGACTGCGGACAGCGCCGCTTTGCTCTTTTGTATGTTTCCCATGGATCCTTCTCCTTCAATTCTGCACAACAGGACTTTTCCTATTGTACTGCGCCCGTCCGGATTCGTCCAGCCCTTTCCTGCCTTTTTCCTCCGGCGGGGTTTTGCCGGTTTTGCGGTCTGCTGCCGCCAGGCAGCCAGGGACGGCTCTGCCGCAGCGGACGGGGATGGCCTGTTACAGCAGCCGGAACCGGCGCGCCGTCCTGACAAGGAACGCGCCTCCCGGCAGCGCCCTGAGCTCCCCTTCCTCCACCGCTCTCATTTTGATCACCAGGACAAAATAGAGCGCCGCGGCGGCCGGCAGAGCGGCGGCCAGACAGATCACGTTCACGGGAAGCAGCCGGTACAGCCCGTGGTAGACGCCGAAGGCGGCGCCTCCCATGATCAGAGAGGCCCAGAAGGGAATGCAGAAGGTCTTCACGGCCTCCTGCCGGTAGCCCAGCGCTCTCCGCACGGAAATGCCGTTCAGGATGCACATCAGGAAGGAATACAGAACGGTGGCGATCACCAGGCTGTAAAGGCCCAGATCCGTAAACAGAAGAAGCGGTGCCAGCACCGCCGTCTGGATCACCAGGGCGGCAGCCGCGTTGATCACGGGAAGATTCACCTTTCCGATCCCCTGCAGGACGCCGTTCGATATGGTGGAAACCGCGTAAAAGACCACGCTGATGCTCAGCCCCGAAAGCAGTCTGGAAACCATGTCCACCGATTCCTTCTGCGGATAAAGCAGAAGCACCACCGGCTTTGCCAGCACCGCAAGCCCCACGGCGGCCGGGATGGAGATCAGCATGGTGGTCCTTACCGCCGTGGCGATCCTCCGGTTGGTCTCCCGGATATCCCTTCTGGCAAAGCTTCCCGAAATTCCGGGGATCAGCGCCGTTGACATGGCGGATGCCAGAGCGATGGGAATATTGGAGATCTGCTTCGCCTTTCCGGAAAACAGGCCGTACTGGGTGTAGGCGTCCGCCTCGGAAATCCCCTTGACATATTCCATGATCCTGGTATAAAGCGTCAGGTTCAGCGAGCTGTTGCAGTTGTAAATGAAGGTGCTCAGAATGATGGGCGTCACCATGGTGATGATGATGCGGAATACCTCCGGCGTTCCCAGAAGCTCCCCGCTGCGGTCCCGCCGCTCCTGCCTTGCGATGATGCGGCGGTTCAGCATCAGGACGAACGCCATGAACAAAAGGGCGAAAAGCACGCCCGCCCCCGTTCCGACAGCGCTTCCGGACGCCCCGTAGATGGCCCGGGTGGTATCGTCCCGTCCGGCCACTGTCCGCATCAGAAGAAAGGCGGCAAGGATGCTGATCACCGCGTTCAGGATCTGCTCCAGGATCTGGGAAAAGGAGGTCGGCACCATCGTGCCGTGGGCTTGAAAATAGCCCCTCAGCACCCCGAGAAGCCCGGAAAAGAAAATGGTGGGGGCAAAAATGCGCAGCACCGGCACGGAATTGCCTCCCACAAGCACATCGGCAAATACCAGCGTCAGGATGCTGGCCGCCCCGCCGACCACCACCACGTACAGAAGCGCACAGTGGAAGATCTTCCTGGCGTTCCGATACCTTCCCAGCGCCAGCTGCTGGGCGATCACCTTGGAGATCGCGGACGGGATGCTGTAGGAGGAAACCAGAAGGATAATGGTATAGATCTCATAGGCGGAAGAATAGTAGCCGTTTCCCTCGTCCCCGATCACATGGGCGAGGGGACTTCTGTACAGGATCCCGATGATCTTGCAGATGATCCCCGCCGCGGCCAGGATCCCCGCCTGCATCACGAAGCTGCTCTGTTTTCCCTTGTCTGCCATAACATTCTCCATTTCCGAAGTCTCTGCTCCGGATCCTGCGTTTTTTCCGGCTCTCTGCGGATCAGTCGGACAGCCGGAAGGTAAGAAGGATATCCAGCCGTCTTTCCACCACCTCGTAAACAAAAATATCAGGCTGCTGCTCGTCGATCATGGACTGTTCAAAGCAGCCGTTCCAGTGCGGCATATAGGTATAGGAAAAGCTGGACGCCAGCACGGGCGCCATTCCTCCGGCGAAGCTGTCCCGCACCATGAAAAGCCTGCGCGGATCCGGCGCGTCGGACTGATAGATCAGCTCCGTGGCGTCGATGGCCTGCAGCACCGTCATATTATTCGTCGGATAGCCGGATACCGTATAGTTTACGTCCGCCGGACGGGTTTTCTCATAATAGCTTCTCAGGTTCATCATGCCCGCCAGGTCATAGCCGGAAAAATCATCCTGTACGATGGAAAGCTCCTCCACCTCCGGCGTCTGGACGCCGAGCTCCGCGAGCAGAGCCTTTGCCCCGATATAGGCCCCGAGGCTGTTCCAGTGGGTGTCATAATGCCAGTAGAGGTCATACTGACCGCTGTATTCCAGAAGCTCCTGTCTGGGATAGACCACCCGGATCCCGGCCTCCCGCAGGCAGTCCGTCACCTGCTGCGCCCGGGTCAGCTCTCCGCGCTTCTCGATATAATCCGGAAGATAGTCAGAATAAATGTCTTCTTTATTGGAGGGGATCAGGACCACGAACTCAATCCCCCGGCTTTCCAGATACGCCTTTGAGGCCAGACAGTTGTCCCGGATCAGAGCGAGCTCCTCCTCCGTGTACAGGTTGGTCCCCTTATAATCCTCTATGCTTTCCTCGTCCGTATAGAACAGCCAGTTATCCTTTCCCAGAACCACGCTGTCCGAAGCGGAATCCCCCAGAAGCTCCACGTTCAGGATGCTGTTCAGCTCGATGAGCTGGCTCCGGAACGGAACATGGTCGTTGTAAAAGCTGTTGAACAGCGAAGGGAAAGCCTTCAGACTGTCCGCAAGCTCCTTTCCTCCCGCGAAGGACAGGGAAGGCATTTCGGCCAGCTGCCGGTTCTCCGTATTTTCCGCGTTCAGAAGGGGACGGGCGAAGAAATACACCGCTCCCGGCCCCGCCAGAAGAAGCGCAAAGCATATCAGCCATGCCGCCGCTTTTCCTCTTGTCATAGCATTCTCCATTTCCGGCCTCCCGCCGTCTGCGCGAAGGCCCATTTTGCCGCTGTCAGAAATTCATGTACAAAAAGGCGCTGTAGGTGCTGCTCACCATGGCGATGATGCTGCAGGAAAGCAGCGCCATGCAGAATACCAGCTCCGCCGCGCTGTTCTGAAAGCGCCGGAAGGCCTTCTGAATGATGCCGCAGCCCAGCACGGCGCAGACGAAGACCAGCAGGGCGCGGTGATCCACGATCTCCTGCATGGCATAGCCGGACGCCTGATACATCCACGGAAGGAACATCCGCTTCAGATACTGAAAGGCAAGCGCCATATCCCCCGCCCGGAAGAACACCCAGCCCACGCATACCGCCAGGCAGGCGTAGATATGCTTCAGCACCCGCGTTTTCTCCAGAAGCTTTCCCAGCCCCAGCCGTTCGATCACCTGGAAGACGGCATGGTACAGCCCCCAGCAGATGAAGTCCCAGCTCGCCCCGTGCCAGAGGCCGGAGGCCATGAATACCACAAAAATATTGAGATAGGTGCGGACCTTTCCCTTCCTGCTTCCGCCGAGCGGAAAATACAGGTATTCCCGGAACCAGGACATGAGGGTCATATGCCATCTGCGCCAGAATTCCGTAATGGAAGAAGCCAGGTAGGGATAATCGAAGTTTTCCGACAGCCGGAAGCCGAACATTTTTCCAAGTCCCACCGCCATATCGGAATAACCGGAGAAATCATAATAAAGCTGAAGGGAATAGAACAGGGCCGCGGTCCACGCGAAGGCCGCGTTCACGTTTCCGATCTCAAACCCATAGATCCTGTCCACGCAGACGCCCAGCGTATCCGCGATCAGCACCTTCTTCGCAAGGCCGTAGATGAACCGCCGGATCCCTTCGCCCGTCAGCTGCAGCGTCTGCCTGCGGCCCGCGAGCTGAGGCGCGAAATCCCGGTATTTTTCAATCGGCCCCTGCGTGATCTTGGGGAAGAAGGAAAAATAGAGCGCCATGTTCAGGATATTCTTCTCAGCCGGGATCTTTTCCTTATACAGATCGATCAGATAGGTGAGCGCCTGAAAGGTAAAAAAGGAAACGCCAAGCGGAAGGGCGATCTGACGCATCTCCAGAAGCTGCGTGCCGAGAACCCGGTTCAGCGTGTTCGCGAAGAAATTGAAATATTTGTAATAGCCCAGGATCCCAAGGTTCACCGCAAGGCCCGCAAGCAGCACGGAAAGCCGGGCCGCCCTCCCGGAAAGAATCCCCTTTCCGGAACCCAGAAGCAGTCCCAGCAGATAATTGGCAAGGATGGAAACCAGCAGCAGCCACAGATAATCCGGCTGTCCCCAGGCATAGAAAAACAGGCTCGCGATCAGAAGAAGAAGGTTCTGAGGGGTATTCTTCATCTGCCGGCGCTTCTTTGCAGCCCGCCCGCCGTGCGCCGCGCCCCGGCGTCCGCGCCCCTTACGCGCCGCCGACGCCGGAAGCCCGGTCAGCCTGTCCAGAATAAAAACAATGGGCAGAAACGCCCAGATAAAGATCATCGAACTGAAAACCATATTTTTTCTCCAGTGTACCGTTTTTCCCTTTGTCTTCTTTATTATAAACGCTGACGCCGTTTTTTCAAACCCTTTTTATTTTCACTTCCCTATTGACCGTTCCGTAAGATTCATGTATAGTCTAGGTGTGTTTTGTGTAAATTTCGGCACAAATGAGGAGAGGAGTGTTCTATGGACGTTTCTTTTTCGGCCTTCCTGCAGGGAATGGCCTCAAGTCCAGTCCTGCTGATCACGGTGGTTCTCACTCTGGGCGTCATCTTCGTCAATGGCTGGACGGATGCCCCGAACGCGATCGCCACCTGTGTCACCACGCGCTGCATGAATGTCCGTTCCGCGATTCTTATGAGCGCGTTCTTCAATTTTCTGGGCGTATTCGTCATGACCCAGATCAACAGTTCCGTTGCATCCACGATCAGTAATATGGTAGATTTCGGCGGCAATTCAGGGGAAGCCCTGATCGCTCTGTGCGCGGCGCTGTTTTCCATCGTCGTCTACAGCGTGGGGGCTTCTTATTTCGGCATTCCCACGAGTGAAAGCCACAGCCTGATCGCCGGTCTTTCCGGCGCTGCCATCGCCATTCAGAGCGGCATCGGCGGCATCAACATGAGCGAATGGGCGAAGGTCCTGTACGGACTGGTGCTCAGCCTTGCCCTCGGCCTGGTCTCCGGATGGCTCATCTGCAAGATCGTCACCCTGATCTGCCGGGAGATGGACCGGCGCAAGACCAACCGCTTTTTTACCGGCGCGCAGATCTTCGGCGCCGCAGCCATGAGCTTCATGCACGGCGCGCAGGACGGCCAGAAGTTCATCGGCGTGCTGTTTCTCGGCGTCGCCTTCAGCCATGGGCAGAACAGCGTGGACGGAGCCACGATCCCCGTATGGCTGATGCTTCTGTGCAGCGTGGTGATGGCTCTCGGCACCAGCGTGGGCGGCGAGAAGATCATCAAATCCGTGGGCATGGATATGGTGAAGCTGGAAAAATACCAGGGCTTTTCCGCGGATCTTTCCGCGGCGCTCTGTCTGCTGTATTCCAGCCTTTCCGGCATCCCGGTCTCCACAACGCACACCAAGACCAGCGCCATCATGGGCGTGGGCGCGGCGAAGAGGCTGTCCAGCGTCAACTTCGGCGTGGTGAAGGATATGGTGCTCACCTGGATCTTCACCTTCCCGGGCTGCGGACTGATCAGCTTTATCATGGCGAAACTGTTCATTGCGATCTTTTAATTTTACCATGCCGGCGTCGCCGGCAGAAAGGAAGCTATGGCTAAGAAACAGGACAGCGTTTATTTTGACAGCTTTATCAAATGTACCGATTATTCCTGCCAGGCGGCGCATATGCTGGAGGAAACGATGGCGGATTTCGACGCGGGAAAAATGGAGGAGCGGATGGCTGCCATCCATACTGTGGAGCATTCCGCCGACATGGAGAAGCATTCGCTTCTCAACACGCTGATCAAGGCGTTCATCACCCCCATCGACAGAGAAGATATCATGATGCTGAGCCAGAACATCGACGAGCTGACCGACAATATCGAGGATGTTCTGATCCGGATCTACTATAATAATATTCAGCAGATCCGCCCCGACGCCCTGGAGCTTATGCGGATCGTATGCCGCTGCTGCGAAGCGGTCAGGCAGATGATGGAAGAATTCGCGGACTTCCGGCATTCCACAAAGAAGCTGCACGAGCAGATCGTCCGCATCAATTCTATGGAGGAGGAGGCCGACAAGGTTTATATCGACAGCATGCACCGGCTCCACACCACCTGCAGCGATCCGATGACGGTCATGACCTGGAGGGAGATCTACTCCTATCTGGAAAAATGCGCCGACTCCTGCGAGCATGTGGCGGATATCGTGGAAAGCGTCGTTATGAAAAATTCATAAGAAAACCGGGAGGGACACCGGAAAAGGGTGCCGGGCCGCGAGACGGCCCGGCGCTTTTTTTTGCGGCTGCATTCCTGACACGGCTGAAATCGTCAGATCCGTACCTCCAGGCCCGCGAGTTCATTTTCTGCAAATAGGAGGGAATACGCCGCCCCTGCCTGCGTGTCAAAGGAAAGCACATCTCCGTCCCAGACGCCGGCAGCGCCGCGTACGCCCTTCAGCCCGCGGGCCTTCACCCGGCAGACTCCGCCGCGCCGGGAGGAAATCTCCGCCTGTCTGATCCAGCCCTTATCCCAGCTTACGCAAACCTCAAAGCCGCCTCTGGCGCGAAGGCCCCGGACGCTTCCCCGGTTCCAGTCCACCGGGATCGCGGGCAGCAGCTCCAAAAAGCTCTGGTGGCTCTGCAGGAGCATTTCCGCAATGCCGGCTCCCAGGCCGAAGATCGCGTCGATCTGCTGATGGGAGGCTACCAGCAGGCCCGCGCCAAGGACCGAACCGGCGCTCTTGAGCAGATGTCCGCATTCCAGGGAATCGTGAAAACGGGCCATGAGGCAGATCTTCCAGGAGGCGGGCCAGCTTCCGTTTTCAGCGGAATGCAGAAGCCGCCTTTCCAGGCTCCGTCTGGCTGCTTCAAACAGGCCGGGCGTCTTTTCCTGCGTGATGATCTCCCCGGGATACGCCGGATACAGATGGGAAATATGCCCCATTCCCGGCGTGCACTCCTCATAGTCCTCATACCATTCCAGAAGCTGCCCGTATTTTCCGGTGCGGTAAGGCGGGAAGCGTTTCAGGGCCGCCCCGAGCATTTCCGGGAGCGGATCGTCGGACTGCCCCAGCAGGGCCGCGGCCTCGGCCGTATTGGAAAACAGCTCCCGCAGAAGGCTCATATCCATGGTGGAGGCCATGGTCACCGCGCTGATCTTTGGATGGTTGGGGGAGCAGCGGTCCGCGGAGGCCATCTTTTCCACCAGCTCCCCGGCCATGCGTTCCGTCTCCTCCTGCGTTCCGATGAGGAATTTGTTTTCCGGGGAAATGGAGGGAGCCGTGACCAGATATCCCTCCTGATTCTCCGTCAGAAATCCCAGGAAAAAGACGGACGCCTCCCGCATCACAGGATACATTTTCTTCAAAAATTCCAGATCCCCGGTATACCGGTAATGGGTCCAGATATGCTGGCAGAGCCAGGCTCCGCCCATGGGCCACCAGCTCCAGGACGCGTCCTCGCAGCTGGGTTCCGTGCTCCTCCACAGATCCGTATTGTGATGCACCACCCAGCCGTCGGAATGGTAATACTCCCTGGCCGTCTTTTTTCCTGCCTCTGAAAGCTCCAGCAGAAGATCCATCAGCGGCAGATGACATTCCGGAAGCGCCAGCGTCTCGCAGGGCCAGTAGTTCATTTCCACGTTAATGTTGTTCGTATAGTTGCTGGACCAGGGCGGCATCACTTTGTCGTTCCAGATCCCCTGCAGGTTCATGGCCTGGCTTCCCGGCCGGGATGCGGCGATGGTCAGATAACGGGAATA
Organism: Candidatus Eisenbergiella pullistercoris; assembly: GCA_019115665.1. Lineage (GTDB taxonomy): Bacteria > Bacillota > Clostridia > Lachnospirales > Lachnospiraceae > Eisenbergiella > Eisenbergiella pullistercoris. The sequence goes on from DXDD01000177.1 coordinate 12,171, forward strand.
CTGCAGATAGAGAGCGGCCAGGGAAGGATCGTCCACGCCCTTCGCGCAGCAGGCAAGCCTTTCACTCAATGGAAGGCTTCCGCTCAGCTCCGGCCCCAGATCGATATCCAGCCGGTCATAAAGACTCTGATAATCCTCAAGATGCTCCTTTTTCAGCTGAAGATAATCCTTCTTATCTCCCTCGAGCCGGTCCAGACGCCCGTCCAGCTCTGCGAGCACCTTTTTCTCATCCGGATCCCTGGGCGCCTCAAAGCCCCTGTAGCCGGTCCCGGCCGCCACGGCGATCAGGACGAAGGAAGCGTCGTTCACATAGACCCTGCTTCCGTCGGACCAGACCTTTCCGTCGCAGGAAACCGCTCTTGCCGCGCAGGCAAAGCGGAGCGCCTTCGATTTCTCCGGGCTTTTCCAGATCAGCCGGGGCGTCGCCGGCGTATACTCAGGCTCCGCGTGATCCGGGGCGATCCCGGCAAGCCAGGCCTCTCCGCCGTCCGTCCCGTTCTGCGCATGCAGCCTGGATTCCAGGTCAAAGGCAAGCTGCAGCGGCCCTCCGGCCTCCCCGTTTTCTTCCTTCTGTCCCCTGCGCTTTGCGCTGCAGCGGATGAAGGCCGCCTGCGCGGGATGGCTGACAAAAATTTCCTCCCGGCAGCGGATCCCATCCCGCTCCCATTCCACCGTTTCCACGGCCTGTCCCAGATCCAGCCTTCTTTCATATGCCGCGATCTCTCCGTCCGCAGGCTCCAGAACCGTTTTCAGCGGCATGATCCTGCGGTCGTCCCGCTGTCCGAAGGTCAGATGGAGTTCTGCCAGAGGAAGATAGGTCTCAAACCATCTGCCCTCCATCTCATTGTTGACGATGTCATTGGCCTCCTTCACCCTTCCCGCAAGCGTCAGCCGCCTGGCCTCCTGCATCTTCTCGTAATGCTGCGGATTGGCACGGAAGCTCTCGCTTCCGGACCAGAGCGTATCGTCATTGATGTGGATCGTCTCCTGCGGAGCCCCTCCCGTTACGGACAGTCCGAGAGAACCGTTTCCCAGAAAATGCGCGTCCGCAAATTTTTCCGCAGGCCTGTTTTCCCTTAAATAATAGGATTTCATTTTTTCCTCCATGCCGAAGCGTCCTGCGCCGAGGCCCGCGCGCCGGACCTCCATGTCGGAGCGTCCCCAGCGACGGGATGCGCTTCTTTTTTCTTCTTTTTTTCTTCTTTTATATCCCGCACAGATCCTTTACCACCTCGCCTGCCAGGATCAGTCCGGCTGCGGCCGGTACAAACACCACGCTCCCGGGCACCGCCCGGCGGCCCGGGGCAGGCGCTTCCCGCTCCGGGCCGGAAGCTCCGGCTTCCCCGCCGGACGGGGCGGCTGCGCCGGAAGCGGGGAAGCTGCCTCCGGCGGACAGAGCGGCTGCGCCGGAAACGGGGAAGCTGCCTCCGGCGGACAGAGCGGCCGCGCCGGAAACGGGGCGGCTGTCCCCGTCCGAAGCCTGCGGGGCCGGAGCCGCCGGTTTTCTGGCCTCTTCTCTGGAATAGACCACCTTCAGCCGGTCCACTCCCCGCGCCTTCAGCTCCCGGCGCATCACCCTGGCAAGGGGACAGACGCTGGTCTGATAAATATCGGCCACCTCCAGCCGGGACGCGTCCAGCTTGTTGCCCGCTCCCATGCTGCTGATGACCGGGACGCCGAAGCGGCGGGCGCGCAGGATCAGCTCCAGCTTGGCCGTCACCGTGTCCACCGCGTCCACCACATAATCCAGCCCCGTAAAATCAAATTCCTCCGCGTTTTCCGGAAGGAAAAAGCATTCCCTCGTTTCCACCTGCGCGTCCGGATTGATCGACAGGATCCGCTCCTTCATAGCCTGCGTCTTATACTGCCCCACCGTCTCGAGCGTGGCGATGATCTGACGGTTCAGATTGGAAAGCGCCACTCGGTCGCTGTCCACCAGAAGGAAATGCCCCACGCCGCTTCTGGCAAGCGCTTCCGCCACATAGCCCCCCACGCCTCCGATCCCGAAGACCGCCACGCGCGCCCTCTCCAGACGCTCCACGCCATCTTCTCCCAGAAGCATGGCCGTCCTTGTAAACTGTTCTTTCATTTTTATATCCATTCCCTTCGCGGCTTTTCGCTTTTCGTTTTTTTCTCTTTATTTTATACAGGATGCTTCCGATATTTCGCCGGAGTCGTTCCCGTCACCTGCTTAAACTGCCTGTAAAAATGCACGGTCCCGGCATAGCCGCACAGCGCCGCCACCTGCTCCATCGGAAGATCCGTCGCCGTCAGGATATATCTGGTATAATCCACCCGCATCCGGATCAGATCCTGCTGAAACGGTACGCCGAAGCAGTCCTTATAAAGATGCTGAAAATAGGAAGCGCTCACGCCCAGCTTTCCCGCGCATTCCCGGATATCATGCCTCTGCGCGATGGAATTTTTTAGCTCCATCCTAAGGGTCTGCAGCTTTTCCCGGTAGGGATCCGGCGCGCTTTCCGGCATGCCCTCCTCACAGGAGGAGACCAGATGATTGATGAGCACCGTGAAAAGAGCATCCACATTCTGCGCCGCGCAGCATTCCGGCGCGAAGGAGGTTTCCCACAGAATCTGCCGGATCAGCGCCGTACAGCCGCCCGGATCCCGCACCGGAAAAGGACGATTGGATACTCTCTTCAGCTCCCGCAGCCGGGAATCCTCCCCCGCCTCAAAATGAAGCCAGTCGTCCAGATACTCTCCATCCGGATTCCCGTAGGAATATGGCGTACCCGGGGAAAAAATGACAGCATAGCCGGGCTGCACCTGATAATATTTTCCGTCAATCTCAAATTCACCGCCGGACCGGATCAGGAGCAGCACGTAATTGGGAAGCCCCTCCGGCCGGTACATGCGGTAGGCTCCGGGATGCGAAGCCCCGCAGCCGCCCTGTATGGCCCGATACATCCCTGTCCCCCCTTTCCCTCCGCACGGCGGAGGCAGATAAAAATAGCTTACTATTCACAGGGCGGGGGACTCGGCGAAATATTCCGCTGATTCTTACAGGAAAACATTTCGCAGGGTCTTCCATGGAATCCTTCCGCCCACATACGGTCGAAAAACGAAAAAATGGATTTTCAGCCGTACAAAAATCCATTTTTTACGGATCCAATTCCGGAAAATGCTGTTCTGAACCGTACTTTCATGGCGTGATACGGTTAAAAGATCGAAAAATCTGTTTTTAACCGTACCGGATAGCCCGAAAGTACGGGTACAGATGAGAAAATCAGGTTTTGAACCGTACTGATGACGAAATAGTGGTCTAAAAGTACGGTTAAGGATCGGAAAATCCTTTTTTCA
>DXDD01000178.1 GCA_019115665.1 Candidatus Eisenbergiella pullistercoris
TGGTGTTTTCATCATCAAAATTATTATGCCCATTATCAATCCATTCGGCAAAAACTATTTTCAGTTTCTCCGCAATTATACGATTTTCTTCTTTTCCGAAATACCCTAAATTGTTTCCCTTTCCGTGTGCAGTAAACCAGTCACCCGCTATTGCAACATTTGGGTTATTCTCTATTTGCTTTATTTTGTCAGAAAGTGCATATGTAATGATGTAAAATGAACCATCCTCATAATAGGCATTTACCTTCCGCACATACGGCATTTCATGTTCCACCGTTGCTAATGCGATCACCGTGTCTTTTCCAAAACGTTCCTTCATAATTTTTTCAGCTTCTGAACTCCATTTTCTCATTAGATTATCTCCTTTTCAGCCAAAACACGCTTACAGAAAACATACAGATCCTTTTCCGAATACTCTTCCCGGTATTCATACCTCAGCCGGTTAAAATCCTTCAGCCCTTCCGGCGTCACAATCCTGTGCTCCGCCGCGAAGCGCACCATCTCCCCGCGGGCCATTTTGGCATGAGTTCCTTTCTGAAGCACCGGCAGAGAAGTCCTTCCTGCTTCTTCCCCGAAAACACAGGTCACATACCGCATGTCCTTTTCCAGATATTTTTCCACACAGAGCGCATACTCCCTGGACGCCAGATTCACAATGCAGTCCGTCTCCGCAGCCAGATACTCATACAGGCTCCGCCCCCAGAACGCGTACAGACTGCCTGCCTCCGACGCCTTCGCCTGCATCTCCAGCCGATAGGGAGCCACCCCGTCCAGCGGCCGCAGAATCCCGTAAAAACCCGACAGAATACGCACATGCTCCTGCACATAGTCCCACTGTCCGTCCTCAAACACCGCGGGCGCCATATACTGATACTGAATCCCCTCGTAGGAAAGAAACGCCGGGGTCAGATTCCGCTTCAGCTCCGTTTTCTCCAGCCGCGCATACGCCTCCCGCGCGATTTTTTCCGAACACTTCCACACCGCCTTCATCTCAGGAAGCCTCTTTTTTCTCATCCAGTCCAGAAGCTCCCCGGCCCGGTCCACATAAACCGGAAGCCCGACGGCCGCAAGGGTATCCGTATCCATGTTCATTTTTTTCGCCGGGGATATAATAAAACGCATTTTTCCATCCTCTGACCGCCGTACAGCAGGAAACTCCGCTTTCCTTTTTCTCATTGCAATGCTATACTTTCCAGGGCCTTACTTACTTTTATCATTTTTTTGAAAATAACGCAAACTTTTTCTCTTCCCGGACAGTCTAATAGATGAAAACAGGACGGAAGCTATCCTGATGGCCGGCTTCCCGAAATTAAAATGCCGCCTTTCGGCGGCAGAAAGTGAGGCGGAAGGCGGCCTCTCGGTCGCCTTCCTGGAAGAATCCCTTCGGGATTCTTCTCTGATTAAAATGCCGCCTTCGGCGGCAGAAAGCGAGGAAGATTCATGACAGCAAAACAGTTTGCCCGGCGTATGGAGGAATCGCAGGCAAAATTCTACCGGCTGGCTTACTGCTACGTCAAAAACGAACATGACGCGCTGGAGATCGTCTCCGAGGCCGCCTACCGGGGCTTCATCCATCTTGGCCGCCTGGAAAAATCGGAATTTTTCGATACCTGGATGAGCCGCATCGTCATCAACTGCGCCTGCGACCTGCTGAAAAAGCAGAACCGGTTCGATTTTCACGAACCCGACGACTCCCTTCCCGCGAAGGAAGAGGAGCTTTCCGTGGACGACAGGCTCGACCTGTATCAGGCGCTGGACGCCCTTTCCCCGGATGAAAAGTCCCTGATCATCCTGAAATATTTCGAGGACAGGAGCTTCCGGGAAATCTCGTCCATCCTGAAGCTTCCGGAAAGCACGGTGAAAACCAGACTTTACCGCGTCATCGGAAAACTGCGGACCGCCATGGTCTGAATGTCAGAAAGGAGCGCAGCCATGAATAAAGGAAAAGAAAACTATCAGAACATCCCCCTGCCCGACGGCCTCTCTGACGCTGTCCGGAAAGGAATCAAGAAAGGAAAGAGACATATGGAAAAAAAATGGATTGCCGCTGCCGGTACCCTCGCCGCAGCCTGCGTGCTGGGCTTCGTCGTTCTTAAAGCACTTCCCGCGGACAGCCTTCGCACCCCCACAGAAAACGATCCGGCCTCCCAGGCCCGCATGGCAGATTCTCAAAACGGCCAGACGCCGGAGGCGGCCGCATACGGCCTTCCTGAAGATGCTTCCGAAGATTCTGCCGCCCCGGCTTCCATGGACGATACTTCCGAAGCGGTTCCTTCCATGGAAGGCCCTGCCGCAGAGCAGACCGCCCCTTCCTCCCTTCGGGTAACCGGAACCATAGCGGAGATCAGCGACGATCAGATCCTTCTGAAAAATGAGGAAGAGGGCGCGGCTTATCCTGAAATCCTTCTGAACCTCACGGAGGACACTCTGATCCTCTCCGCCGCAGACTGCAGCGAAAAGGCCCTCTCCGACTTTGCGGTCGGCGACACTGTTTACGCGGACGTAAGCCCTGTAATGACCAGAAGCCTTCCCCCCATGACGAACGCCTTCACCCTCTTCTGCGAGATTCCGGAGGATACCGCCGTTCCCGCCTATGGGACCATCACGGACGTCAGCGCCGATGAGGACGGAAATCTGCGCGTTTCCACAGATCAGGATCTGATCCTGAACCTCACCCCGGACGCCCCCGTCCTTTCCCTGGACGGGACGGAAACCCTTTCCGCGGCCGGGCTGATGGCCGGAGACACGATCCTGGTGCGCTACTCCTTCATGACCATGAGCATTCCAGCTCAGACCACGCCCGATGAGATCCGGCTTGTGGCCCAGGCTCCCGCCGTGGCCGCGCCGGATCCGGCGGATGAGGGCACTGCAGCGGCGCAGGATTCCGCGGTATCTCAGGACTCTTCCATCCGGGTATCCGGAGCCGCAAATGAAATCGCAATCGAAGGAATAAAGAATGGACAGATTCTTCTGGAAAACGATGCGGAAGACGCGGCCTATCCCCAGGTTCTTCTGAATATCACGGAAGATACCCTGATTCTCTCCGCTGAAGATTACTCCAAAAAGAATCTTGCCTCTATTCAGGTTGGAGAAATCCTCTACGCCGACATCAGCCCGGCCATGACCAGGAGCATCCCTCCCATGGCAAACGCCATTGCAGTATTCTGCGATGTACAAGAGGACACCGCCATCCCCACCTATGCGCAGATCACGGATATCCAGACCTCTGACGACGGCCAGATAACCATCGTCACCGACCAGAGCCTGAACCTGCTTCCAAATGAAAGCACCAAAGTTCTCAGTCTGGACGGAAACTCCACGCTTTCCGTTTCCGATCTGACTGTCGGGGATACCATTCTCGCCCGTTTCCAGATCATGACGGCAAGTCTCCCCGCCCAGACCAACCCGGAAGAGATCCGGATCGTCGCAAAGGCCGGCGATGCGCAGGCCACCGCCATCCAGTGACCTTCCGGGCAGCCACTCATACGATATCCCGCGGCCGCAGCGGTTCAGACAATTGGTCGGGCAGACTTACCCCTTACAGGGCAGGTCTGCCCGGCCATTCGGCTTTCTGCTCAAGCTTTCAACCTGCGGTTGAATCCGGCGGAGCGGATTCTATGCGGCGGTTAGTGCACACTGGCCCCGGACAGGATAAAATAACCGCAGACAGGAAAGCAGCCTTTGGCTTGATTTCCGGAGAAAGGAGCGGAAAATTATGCTGGATATGCAAAAAATTGGTGGTTTTATCGCGGAGAAAAGAAGACAGCACGGCCTGACTCAGCAGCAGCTTGCGGGACAGCTGAACATTTCCTTTCAGGCGATATCCAAATGGGAAAACGGTACTGCCTCCCCCAACATCGAACTGCTGGCGGAGCTTGCCGCCGTGCTGGGGGTAACGACAGATGAGCTTCTGGCAGGCAGGGAAAAGACGAAGGAAGGGCTTTCCTACAGCAGAGCGGGTGTGGACATTGCCTATACGGACGCTATGAAACGGGAGATGGCAAAAGTGCTGGAACAAAAAGACTGTCGGGTACTGAACGGCCTTGGCGCCTTTGCCTCCCTTTATGACATTGACTTTCCTGACATGAAGCATCCCGTTCTGGTTCTGAAAGCCGAGGAGCCGGGTTCCAAACAGAAGCTCGCTGTGGAATACGGCTATACGGAATCGATCTGCCATGATATGATCAATCATCTGGTCAATGACATCATCGTGATGGGAGCAAGACCTCTCGCCGTACTGGATACCATCGTCTGCGGAAATGCGGAAAAGGATACGATCCACGCGCTGGTAAAGGGAATTTCCGATGCCTGCCGGGAAAATGAGTGTTCCCTTGTAGGCGGAGAAACTTCCATCCAGCCACAGGTAGTAAACGCGGGCACCTATGTTCTCACCGCGAGCATTGCCGGAATTGTAGAAAGAGAGAGGATCATTGACGGAAGCGCGGTCCGGGAAGGAGATGTGATTCTGGCAGCCGCGTCCAATGGCCTGCACACCAATGGATATTCCCTCGTCCGGCTGATGATGGAACGAATGCCCCAGATCAAGCTGGAAAGGATCGAGGGGCTGACCTTTATTGAGCAGATTATGAAGCCGCACACACCGTATTATAAAGCGGTGAAGGAAGCGGCGGAGAGAAAACTTCTTCATGCCATGGCCCATATTACCGGAGGCGGAATAGCGGGCAATTTATGCCGGGTGATCCCGGATGGCCTGACGGCCCGCATCGATCTTTCCCGTCTCCGGATTCCTGCCATTTTCCGTTATATCAGGGAGCAGGGAGAAATCCAGGAGGACGAAATGCTTCGTACCTTCAACTGCGGAGCCGGTCTGGTTCTGGTAGCAGGCCGGGAGCATGCAGACACCGTAAAACGCCTGGTATCCCGGCAATGTCCCTGCTATGAAATCGGAGAGATCATTTCCGGGCAGGAAAAAGTAAAATTAGAGGGAAGGATGAACTGGTAACCGTAAGTCTGCTATATCAGATATTCAAGGGAAGAAAATAGCCGCCACTACTGCCAATAGTGACGGCTTGTGTTATATAGTCGCTAAGCTATTTGGGTAGGCCGTATGTCTCTGGCTTTCCCTTTTCCATTATCAATATACACATCCGGCGGCGAGGTGCAAGAAGCTGCTGCATTTTCTCTGATTTCATTGATAAACCCGTTTACTTTTCACGGGGCAGAGGACCGGACGAAATATTCCACGAATTTTTGCAGGAAAACATTCCGCTGAGTCTTCCACGGAACTTTTTCGCTCATATACGGTTGAAAAGTGAAGAAATAGCTTTGTAACCGTACAAATGGTCAAATACTACGGTACAGAATGTAAAAATGGCGTTTTGGCCCGTAGAGGGCTGACAAATACTGCGGTACAGGAAAAAAATCGGCGTTTTTATTACGGAGAAAGGAAAACAGCACGGCCTGACTCAGCAATGGCTTGCGGGACGGCTGAGCATTTCCTTTCAGGCGGCATCCAAATGGGAAAACGGCCCCGCCTCCCCCAACATCGAACAGTCGGCGGAGCTTGCCGCCGTGCCGAGGGCAACGGCAGATGAACTTCTGGCAGGCAGGGATTTTCCGTTCTGGGAAAAGGAATCAACCGCGGTATTTTCCCCGCCCCGTGAGAAGTAATACGAAACGTGTTGCTGCTCACCGATTCTTGAAAATCTGTTTCCGATATCGGTAAACATCCCCGCCATTTCCGCTCTTATAGTAAAAATACTCAAATCCTCTTTCCAGCAATTCCTGCTTCAAAGAGGCCTGTCTGTCATCCTCACCGGGGCAGTCAAGGATCCAGCCGCCGTTTTTCACAACTCGCGTCAATTCTCCAAGCTCTTTTTCATAATCATCGCCAACCACATGTCCCGACATCACAATATCAAAGGTATTATCCTCATAGGGAAGCCGGTCGCATGTGCCATCCAGGACAGTAACATTTTGAATCCCTTCTTTTCGGATTTTGTCCCTCATAAATTCCCGAAGTCTGTCCACAGGCTCGCTGGCATAGACGCTTTTGGCCTTCCTGGCGGCCGCAAAAGCCAGTCTGCCGCTCCCCGCGCCAACATCCAGAACAACTTTATCTGTAAAATCAGCCAGTTCAAGAAGCCTTTCCGGATTCCAGTCACAGATGTAAGGGCATCTCAAGTTCATCCTTTCCGGATACATATAGACCACGGCCCAATCCTGATAATCCAGGACAAAACACTCTGCCGAACGAACCTGTTCCTCATCGCAGTCCTTCGGCGCATTTTTTACGAGCTGTTCCACGTCTTCCGCAATTTCCGGCGCTTTTTCCCTGCAATACCATGCCACAGCAGGATGATAGGCCAGCGCAATGCCCAGATTTCTCAAATACTCTTCCTGGTATCCCTCTCTCTTGCAAAGCTGGCGAATCAGGTATCTGTCCATTAACAGGATGCAGTTAAATGAGTAATCTTCCGGGTCAATCCAATGAAACGCCATTCCTTTCCTCCCATTGAAGCCCCGGGCTGCCCCCCTCTTTCGTACGGCTTTCATACGAAAAGGGTGCAGCCCTGCAGTTTAAACTCTTCTATTTTCCGATCGATCCGCTCCGGGGAGATGCCAAGCCTTTCCGCCAGGCATTCTCTGCACAGAAACTCCTTCGCTCCCCGGTTCACAAATTTTCGGTAGGCCCCGATCTCATTGTAGGTCAGGGCCTTTCCGCATTTCATACAGACGGACATTACAGATCGACCACCTTTGCGCGGTAGACCTCACAGCCGAAGGGAGGCAGCTCCCGGATCACCGTGGAATTTTCCACGCGGAAATCTTCCTTCGTC
>DXDD01000020.1 GCA_019115665.1 Candidatus Eisenbergiella pullistercoris
GATTCTTCAAGAATATTACAGGCAGAGGGGAATTGTTCTGGATCGGGAAGAAATAGATTTTCTGATGGAAGGAATATATTATCGGGATCGGTGCAACATGCAGCGCTGTATCAGTTTGATGAAAAAAGTGAGAACGGAAAATAAAATAAGCGGAAAAATGAAAGATCGATATGTCTGTCTTGCAGAGCTGGAGGTGATCGCCGCTTACCGTGGAGAGGGAAGAATAAACCTCATGGAGCAGGTGAAAGCTTCTCTGTCTCTGCCGTTTCCGATTGTGCTGACTGAAGCTTTCGGAAGAAAGCTGCGTCGGTGGCGCAGCAGACGGAGTTACCGGGAAGCGGCAGAGATATTTGGACTGATGAAAGAGGAAATGGGGAGAAAGGGCGCAGACCAGGTATTTTATTTCCCCACAGAGAAGTAAGGCGTTGAAAGAACACCTTTACGGGAAGCAGAGTTGCGACAGAAAAAATGTATAAATGTTGTAGCTGAGGAAAAAATAGAAAAGAAACCTTAAAAAAACTTTTAAGATGATAAACAATGGAGGATTCCATATGTTTTCCCTCCCCACCCTCCTTACCATCAGCATCGAAAACAATTTCCACGGCTTCTTCCTCCACTACCAGCCCCAGCTCTGCCCGGATTCGGGCCGGCTCTACGGCGCGGAGGCCCTGGCGAGATGGAGCTGCGCCGGATATGGAAACGTGGCGCCGGATGTATTCATCCCCATGCTGGAAGAGACTGGAAGGATTGTGGAATTTGAGAAATGGGTTTTCCGGGAGGCGGCGTCTCAATGTAAGAGGTGGGCCGCCCTGCGTCCTGATTTCCGGATGAGCGTGAATCTGTCCTGTCGGCATCTGGAGCAGGCGGATCTGGGCCGGTACGCGCAGGATGAGCTGAAGCGGCTTGGACTTGCGCCTTCCAACATGATGTTTGAGCTGACGGAGTCCTGGCCGCTCCTGCCGGGAGCGCCGTGTCAGTCAGGAAAAGCCGCGGCCGGCAGGAAAGAAGCGGCCGCAGGGGGAGCAGTGGTCTCCAGCCTGAAAGAAACCGGGATCCGCCTCGCCATGGACGATTTCGGGAGCGGCTATTCTTCTTTGTTATCTCTTCAGAAATTTCCCTTTGATCTGGTAAAAATTGACAGAGAATTTGTGAAGGGCACGGCGCGGGGCGGCGCGCAGGCGGCCTTTGTCCCTTCTCTGACGCGGCTCTGCCACAGCGTCGGCTGTCAGGTGTGCCTGGAAGGCGTGGAGACGGCGGAGGAATATGAAGCCGTCCGGCGGCTTGGCATCGAGGTGATGCAGGGCTATTATTTCGGCCGCCCGGTTCCGGCGGAGGAGTTTGAACGGCTGTATCTGTGACCGGCTTTCTGCTCTGGAGCTGCCTTTCCGGAAAAACGTTTTCTTCCGGCTTCAATGCATACGATAAGGCAGTCATATGCCTGTCAGGGGATCATCCGGATTGATATCAGCAATAATCTTGAAACCCCCGCCCGAATTTGTTATTATCGTATTGGAAGACAGAGATATGCGGCCGCCGCATACGGCGGGCAGTGTGGTTTCCAGTACTGTCATATTTCAGATCATGGAGGAAGCGGGTCATGAAAATGCAGTGGATCAGGGAGCAGGGAATTCCCGAAAAGCTGGAACAGGATTTCAGGGAAGAGGCCGTCAGGGTGAACGGGGTCATCATGACTTCAGTCTTCCTTTTTTCCATTGCGGTGGAGATTTTTAATGTCATAAGGGTTCTGTTTCTTACCGGGTCCGGGCTTCAGACGCTGAACAACCGGATCTATTTTTCGTTCTATCTGTTTCTGTTTGCGGCGGGCTGCGTTTATCTTGCGGCGGACAGAGCGTGGAAGGAAAACAGGCGGGCCAGGCACTGGCTTACGATGGCGGGGGGAAGCGTTTTCCTTCTGTGGCAGACACTTTTTAACCTGTATGATGTGAGCAGTTCCCTTTCCATGGGAAAGATCATGGCCGTTTCGACGCTGGTGGCCTTTTCCGCGCTGGGCGTCATGAAGCCCTGGTACGCCGTGTGCAATCTGGCGCTGAATTATTCCCTTCTGATCCCCGGTATTTATGTCCTGGGAGGACAGGATCCGGGAGTTATTTTCAATTATTCTCTGATGGCGGGAATCTGTCTTGTGATCTATTCTGTCCGTTTCCATGATATCCGTACGGAGCTGATTCAGAAGCAGGAGATCGTGGACATCAGCAGGCAGCTGGAGGAGTCGCAGGAGCAGTTCCGGCTCAGCAGCGCGCAGTATGAGCTGATCCTGCAGAGAAGCCACCTGATCGCCTTTGAATGGAATGTGGAAAAGGGGGAAGCCAGATTTTCGGAGGAATGGGTGAAGGTATTCGGCAGGGAAAGCCGGATCCCGGAGGTGGAGGATTTCATCCGGAACAGCCGGCGGATCCGGAAGCAGGTAAAGACGGAGCTGCTTTTGTGTATGGAAAACCTGCGGGGCGGAACGCCTTATCAGAAGAGGGATCTTCTTCTTCCGGTCGCGGACGGGTCGGAGCGCTGGTATGAGCTTCACCTGATCCTGCAGGCGGGGGAGGACGGATCTCCTGTGCTGGGGATCGGGATGCTGCTTGATATCATGGATCAGAAGCAGAGGATCCTGGAGCTGGAAAAGGAGCTGCAGAAGGATCATTTCACCCGGCTTCTGAACAAGACGGCGATGGAAAGCTACGGGATCCGGAAGCTGGGAGAGCTGCAGGCCGGGGAGCGGCTGTATATGCTGATCCTGGATATGGATCATTTCAAGCGGATCAACGACAGCTACGGGCATCCCTGCGGGGATTATGTGCTGGAGCAGGTGGCGGAGCTGATGAGAAGCCTTGCGCCGGAGGGCGCGAGAGTGGGACGGCTCGGAGGGGACGAGTTCGGCGTCCTTCTTGCCACGGAGCGTAAGGGAGAAGCCTTTGTGGGATATGCCCAAAGGCTGGTGGAGGAAACCCGGCGGATCCGCTGGCAGGGGATCGACGTGCAGGCCCGCTGCAGCGTGGGGATCGCGGCGCTTCGGCCGAGGGAGGGAAGCTGGATGAAGCTTTACAACTGCGCGGACAGGGCGCTGTACAGGGCGAAGCAGTCCGGAAGGGACTGTGTGCATTTTGATCAGACAGGGGAAAAGGCATGAGCAGAGCAAAGATGGAAGAAACGGCCATACAGAAGAGGGCGGGAAGGATCGCGGCGGTAACGGCTGCGGTGAGCGTGATCCTTCTGGCGGGCGGATTCCTGATCCATTTCCTTCTGCAGGATATCATGAGCGGTACGGCGGAAGCGCAGATCCGGATGGCGGCGTCGGAATACCGGGGAAATATCCTCCGGCTGGTCAAGAGCGATCTTCAGATCCTGCAGACGCTCGCGGGCTTTCTGGAGGAAGAGGAGGTATCGGATAAGGAGGAGCTTGCCCGGAAGCTGTACGAGGCGAATCTGGAGAACGATTTTTCGGGAATGGCGTATTTCGACGCGGACGCGGGGATCCTGGTCACGCCGGACGGAATCGAGGTGGGAAGGGAGTACGAAACCCTTCCGGAGCCCATGCGGGAGGCGCTCGGCCGGGCGGGAGAGGGCGGGCCCGCGGTGTCGGATATCTATGACAGCGAAAGCATGGGAGAGGATATCTTTGTGGTCTGCGTTCCTGTGACGCAAGACGGCAGGGTGCGTGGCGTGCTTGCGGCCGGGGATCTGGCGACGCGTATGAGGGAGCTTTTTTCCGAGCAGTTTTCTCTGAGCGATTACAGCTATGTGCATCTGATCGGCGACGACGGGGTATTCCGGATCCGTTCGGAGGCGGGAGAGCTTCCGGAGGAAACGCAGTTCATCTTTGACAACCCGCATCTTTCGGAGGAGACGAAGGAACGGATGCGGACGGTCCTGACAGAAGGGGAAAGCGGCATGTTTACGCTCCGGATCGAAGGGACGGGCTATAAGGCGTTCCTTCAGCCGGTGGGACTGAACGGGTGGTATCTTTTCTGTGTGAATTCCATGAAGGACGTGATGGGTTCCGTCTACTGGATCATTGCGGGAACGCAGACGGTCTTTCTGGTGATTCTGGCGTTCTGTATCTTCCTGATCGTGTCCGGCTGCCGGATGCTGCAGAGCAATAATAAAATGCTTCTGCGGGCGGCCTATATGGATCCGCTTACGGGAGGCCGCAATCTGCAGGGCTTTGTGAAAAAGCTGGAGGAAGCCTGCGGGCAGGGGCGGGAAGGCAGCGTGGCCGCCCTGAATCTGCATCAGTTCAAATTTATCAACGAGATCTTCGGAAGGGAGCAGGCGGACCGGCTGCTGAAGGATATCGGCGAGATCCTGAAAAGAGAGCTGAGAGCGGAGGAATTTTTCGGAAGGGCGACGGCGGACGATTTTTACCTGTTTCTGGAAGGGACGGACAGGCAGAAGACGGAAATACGGCTTCACGGGATCATGCGGAAGGTCAAGGAGCTGCCCTTTCTGGTGCGCAGCAGCTATCATGTGCTGTTCTACTGCGGCGTCGCCGGGACGCGGGGCCAGGAGGGAAAGAAGGATCTGGCCTCCCGGCTGATGACCCAGGTGATGTTCGCGCTGGATAAGGCGGGAGAGATCAGGCAGGATAACGTCTGGTTTTACGATACGCAGCTTCATGAAAAGGAGAAGCTGGAAAATTATGTGGAGAGCCATATGCATCAGGCTCTGGAAAAAGGGGAGTTCCGGCTGTATCTGCAGCCAAAGATCAATCTGAACGACGGAAGCCTGGCCGGCGCGGAAGCTCTGGTGCGGTGGGTGACGGAGGAAGGGCGGACGATCTTTCCCAATGATTTCATCCCTCTGTTTGAAAAAAACGGCTTCTGCGCCAGGCTGGACATGTATATGACGGAACGTGTCTGCCGCCATATCCGAAGCTGGATGGAGAGGGGAATCGAGCCGGTTCCCGTTTCGGTCAATCAGTCGCGGCTTCTGTTCTTTGAAGCGGACTACCCGCAGCGTCTGCAGGAGCTGGTCGAAGAAAGCGGGATCCCGGCGGAGCTGATCACGCTGGAGATCCTGGAGGGACTGGCGGTCGGAAATATGAAGGAGATGAACGAACGGATCTCACAGCTGCAGGAGGAGGGCTTCCGGGTGTCGATGGATGATTTCGGCGCGGGCTATTCTTCCCTGAACGTGATGGGAAGCCTGAAGATCGACGAGCTGAAGCTGGATCGGGCGTTTCTGATGGAAATATCGGAAGAAAACAATCTGCAGCAGAAGGCCGTTATGGAGATGGTGGTCTCTCTGACGAAAAGGCTGGGGATCGCGACGGTGGCGGAGGGCGTGGAGACGAAGGAGGACGAAGCGCTGATCCGGGAAATGGGGTGCGACACGGGGCAGGGCTACTATTACAGCCGTCCCGTAAGCGCCGCCGAGTTTGACGCCGCGTTTATGAAAACGGCGTCGGGAGGAGAAGCAGGGAGGAACAGGACATGAAGAAAAACGGACCGCCGGGAAGGTCGGCCAGGGTCTTCCGAAAGATCCGGCTGTATGTGATCATCTATCTTTTCCTTCTGGCGCTGGGGCTGAACAGCTACGCGATCCAGCGAAGGGCCCTTCTGAAGAACGCCGGCCAGCTGGGAGATTCTCTGGCGGCCAGCTACGCCGCGGAGGAGCGGAACAATCTGACCGTATATGAGACGCTGCTTTCCTTCGGCACGCTGAATCTGGACCGGCTGATGGAGGAAGAAAACTGGACGCAGGAACGGAAGGAAAGCTGGCTTCAGCAGTATTTCCGAAGGGTGCTTGCCGTGGTCGGGCAGGACAGGGTGGATCCGTATGCGGCGGTGAACGGAAGGATCGTCGCGGCGAACCCCTGGGAGGGAGACACAGATTACGATTACAGACAGACGGAATGGTACCGGATGGCGGAGGAAGCGGAGGGCGGGGTCGTATTTACGGACGTTTATACGGACGTGATCTACAACAGGCCGGTCCTCACGGCGGCGCAGAAGTGCATGACGGACGATGTGGTCATTGCCTTCAATATTTTTCCGGAAAATTTTCAGTTTGAGTCCGATAATCCTTCCCTGCCGGAAAACGGTTCCTTCTATCTGTGCGACAAAAACGGAATGCTGATCTGGTACGATACCAATCTGAGAGGCCATTCCAGGGAAGAGATTCAGGATTATGTGAGCGGGCTTCTGGAGCGGGCGGAGCGGGGAGAGCTGGAGGCGTACGACGCGTCGGTGCGCTCGCCTGACAATGACCGGAGGGCGGTTTATTACCATGAAATGTCCAACGGCTGGCAGGTGGTGCTGACCGTTCCCTACGAGACGCTGTTAAGCGGGCTGGAGCAGTTTACCCTGGTGTTTTTCATCGTGATGGCGGCCTGCCTTGCCGCGATCGTCGTGACCGCCTGGAGGGATATCCGCCTGAACGCGCAGATCGAGCGGACCAATGAGACCATCCGTGTGCTGGGAAATTCCTACTACGCCCTTTACCGGGTGGACTGCAGAAGAGAGACCTACGAGATGATCAAGGGCTCCGATTATGTGCGAAGCAGGATCCCCCAGACGGGAAATTATGAGCAGCTGCGGCAGGTGATGGGAGAGGTCATTGAAAAGGATGTTTACAGGGAATTCATGGAAAGCTTTTCCCTGGAGAGCATCCGCAGGCTGGTAAAGAACCGGGTGAAGGATTTCGGAGGGGATTTCCGGAGGATCTTCGGGGATTCCTATCACTGGATCAACGTCCGGGTGCTTTTTGACGAATCCCTCCTTCCGGAGGAGGCTGTCCTGTGCTTCCGGGAGGTGGATCAGGAAAAGAAGCAGCAGTTTGAGGAGCGCAGGCTTCTGGAAAACGCGCTGGAAAATTCCAGGAACAGCGAGAAAACGAAGCAGGCGTTTTTCAGCAATATGTCCCACGATATGCGCACGCCCTTAAACGCCGTGATCAGTCTGTCGGAGCTTGCGCTTTCCAATATCGGGGATCCGGAAAAAACGAAGGATTATCTGGAAAAGATCCGTTTTTCCGGAAGGCAGCTTCTGGAGCTGGTCAACGATATCCTTGACATGTCCCGGCTGGAGCAGGGAAAGGTCGTGCTGGATTATCAGGAGTTCAGCCTGGAGAAAAGCATTGCGGATATCACGGCGGCCTTCCGCCTGCAGGCGCAGCAGGAGGAAAAGCGGTTTACGGTGGATATGGACATCAGGGACGTGTGGATCCTGGGAGACAGCTTCCGCCTCAGCCAGATCCTAAACAACCTCCTTTCCAACGCGTTCAAATTCACCTCTGCGGGGGATGAAATCGCGCTGCAGGTGAAGCAGTTTGAAAGCACGGGAAGCGCAAAATATCAGTTCATCATCCGGGATACGGGGATCGGGATGTCGGAGGAATTCCTGCCGCATCTGTTTGAACCCTATGCCAGAGAGACCCGTTTTTCCTCCCAGAAGATCACCGGAACGGGGCTTGGCATGCCGATCGTGAAAAATCTGGTCACGCAGATGAGCGGCGAGATCCATGTGGAAAGCAGCCTGGGGAAGGGAACCGTCTTTACCCTGACCGTTCCGTTCCAGGCGGAGCGGGAGAAGACGGCCGCATCCGCCGGCAGGGCGGATGAGGAAGCCGGCGGGAAGGAGACCTTTTCCCTGGAGGGAAGAAGAGTGCTGCTGGCGGAGGATAATCTGATCAACATGGAGATCGCGACGGAGATCCTTACCATGCACGGCGTGGAGGTGATCCCGGCGGAGGACGGGGCGAAGGCGGTGAAAGCCTTCCAGGAATCGGCGCCGTTTTCCATCGACGCCATTCTGATGGATATGCAGATGCCGCATATGGACGGCTGCGAGGCGGCGAAACGGATCCGGGCCCTGCATCGTCCGGACTCGGGCGTCCCGATCATCGCGGTCACGGCGAACGCCTTTACCGAGGATATCGCGGCGACCTCAAAGGCCGGAATGGACGCGCACATCTCCAAGCCCATTGATTTCAACATATTATGCCGGACGCTGGAAAGCCTGATCGGTCAGAAAAAGTAAAAAGGATCCGGAGGCGGAAAAGAAAGGAGAAGCGGATGGATAACGGGAAGCATGCGCCCTTTGCGGTTTCGCAGACGATGCTGATCGTGGACGACGATTTCATAAACCGGAGTATTCTGGAACATATTTTCTCGCCCTATTATCAGATCGAGGAGGCGGAAGACGGGAAGGAGGGGCTGGAGCGGATCCTTCATAACCCGGAACGGCTCTGCGCCGTCCTTCTGGATGTGGTGATGCCGCAGATGGATGGGATCGAGGTATTAAGACAGCTGAAAAACAGGGGGCTGACGGAAAAGATCCCGGTTTTTCTGATCACCGCGGAGGCCAGCGACAGCGTGATGAGAGAGGGCTATCAGCTTGGCGTGATGGATGTGATCGAAAAGCCCGTGATTCCCTATGTGGTGCTTAGGCGCGTACAGTCCGTGGTGGAGCTGTTCCGCGCCAGGGCGCAGTTAAGCAGCGTGGTGGAGCTGCAGCATTGGGAGCTTCTGGAAAAGGCGCGCAGGATCGTGGAGCTGAACCAGGGAATGATCGAGGCGCTCGCCGCCGCCATTGAATTCCGTGACGGGGAGTCGGGAGAGCATGTCAGGCGGATCCATGATATCACCGAGTATCTTCTTCTGAATACGGACATGGGCGAAGGCCTTTCCCAGGAGGAGATCGAGAATATCGCGCTTGCGGCCGTCATGCACGATGTGGGCAAGATCGCCATCCCGGACGCCATCCTGAACAAGCCAGGCAGGCTGACGCCGGAGGAATATGAGATCATGAAAACCCATACCGTCCAGGGCGCGCAGCTTCTGGAGACGATCCCGCAGCTGCGCGGAAGCAGCGCCTACGCTTACGCCTGCGATATCGCGAGGCATCATCATGAGCGCTGGGACGGGAAGGGCTATCCGGACGGCCTGAAGGGAGACGAGATCTCCGTCTGGGCCCAGGTGGTTTCCCTGGCGGACGTCTATGACGCCCTGACCAGCAGGCGGGTGTACAAGAAGGCGTTTGACGCCGAACGGGCGCTGGAGATGATACGGAACGGAGAATGCGGAACCTTCAGCCCAAGACTTCTGGACTGCTTCCTGAAGGCGGAGTCGGAGATCCGGAAAATGTACGAGGGCTGACGCGGCCGCGCGGCGTACGGCGAAGAACGGCGCGCCGGCGGCAGCTATGCCTCGGCGGCGAAGCGTATGGACAGAGAACGGCGCGCCGGCGGCAGGCCATGACGCAGCGCGGGAGAGACGCGGAAAGGAAGGGAGGAAAAGATGGACAGACAGATACTGATGGATGCGGGGATCGACGCGGAGAGCGCGCTGGACCGGATGATGGGAAGCGAAGCCCTGATGAAGCGGCTTTTCCTGAAATTTCTGGAGGATGAAAGCTATGCCGCCCTTGCCGCAGGCGTGGGACAGGGCGACCGGGAGGCGGCGCTGAAAGCGTCGCATACGCTGAAGGGAATGTGCGGAAATTTATCCATGGACCGGCTGTACGGACTTTTTTCCGCACAGGTGGATCTGATCCGGGGAGGAAGCTGGGATGCCGCCGCCGCTTTGATGCCGCAGATCGACGCTGCCTATGAGGACGCGGTTTCGGCGATCAGAAGGTGCTTCGGATAAGGAGATATTGAGGATAAGGAGATGGCCAGGATAAGGTAATATCCGGTTAGGGAGATTTCCGGAATCAGAAAACGGCTGCCGCCAGGCAGGGGATCCGCATGGGATCCGCCGGTGCGGCAGCCGTTTTTGCGGCGCTTTTCTGATCCTTTGCGGGGCCTTCGGGTTCTTAGGGAGCCCTTTTTCAGCCGTCCTGCTGTGTCTTCACGCCCAGGCTGTCGATGATGGTGATGACCAGGCCGCGGATGTTGTTTTCCGTGGTCCGGTAGGGCGCGATGCGCAGGGTGTAGAAGCGGCCGTTCATGGCGGTCACTTCCCGGTCGATGGGCACCAGGTTTTTAAGCACCTCGTTGGCATCGGAGATGATGTCCTCATCCGGGAAGCTGTGGGCGAAGATCTGCAGGGAGCGTCCCACGTCATGCTCCATGAGCTGGAATTCCCGTCCCACATATTCGGTGAACTTCCGGATGTTCAGGTTGCTGTCCACGAAGAGGATGCCGATCATGGTGGAGGAGAGGAAGTTGGAGAGGTCGTTGGTGAGCATGGTGAGCTCGTCCAGCTTCTGCTGATATTCCGTATTGACGGTATAAAGCTCTTCGTTCACGGACTGCAGCTCTTCGTTGGAGCTCTGCAGCTCCTCGTTTGCGGTCAGCAGCTCTTCGTTTGCGGCCTGCAGCTCCTCGTTGACGGTTTCCAGTTCGCCGATGGTGGATTTCAGGTCGTTCTGGGATTCGTGCAGCTCCTGCTCCAGGTCGGCGATGCGTCTGGCCGCCGTGGTGTCCACGTCATATTTTTCCGTGATGCCGGTCAGATTTTCCGCCGAAGCGCCTCTGCTTTCAAAGAAGAGGACGGCGATCAGCCCGGTATCCTCCTTTTCCTGTCCGGGGACGGGGCTTACGGTCAGGTCCACCATTTTGCGCCCGGAAGGGCAGTCCACCGCGATCCCCGTATAGGTGACGGAAATGTGCTCCGACCGGCAGCGGTTCAGCGCGGTGGAGGCCACCAGGCTCAGGTCGCGGTTGATCATGCTGAAGAAGTTGAAGGTGGCCTTCCCCGGAGCGATGGAAAGGTAGTCCATGTAGTCCCCGAAGAAATGGATCACGTTGTTGGATTCGTTGAGCACCACGGAGGCGGGCAGGAAGTTCTCCAGGAAATGGACGTAGGAAGTCTCCAGCGCGTATTCCCTGCCTTCCCTGTCATGCAGGCTCACGGCCCTCGGCGTGATGGTGCGGATATCCGGAATGTTGAAGGCCGGAGGGGTGAATTCGTCCACCTTGCCTTCTCCCTTGTGGATATAGATCTTTTCCGCGCTGCAGACCGGGCGGAAAACGCTGGAAAATTCCCCTGCGGTCTCGCTTTTTCCCAGGAACAGATAGCCGCCGCTTTTCAGGGCGGAATGGAAGATGGCGAACAGGGATCTCTGCAGCACGGGCTGGAAATAGATCATCACATTCCGGCAGGAGATCAGGTCCAGCTTTCCGAAGGGCGGGTCGGAGAGCATGTTGTGGGGCGCGAAAATGATCATGCGCCGGATCTCCTTGGAGATGGTATACTGCTCGTTTTTCTTGGTGAAAAATTTGGCCAGCCGTTCCGTTGACACATCGTCCAGGATGCTTTCCGTAAACACGCCCTTTCCGGCCTGCTCGATGGCCCGGCTGTCCACGTCGGTGGCAAAGATCTTGATGTCCCTCTGCATGCCGAGCTCGTCCAGGGTCTCCCGGAAAAGGATGGCAAGGGAATAGGCTTCCTCGCCGGTGGAGCAGCCTGCGCTCCAGACGCGGATGGGATCCTTTTCTCCCGCATGCTCCACGATGTTGTAGATGACGTTCATCTTCAGCTTTTCAAAGAAGGCGGGGTCGCGGAAAAAGTTGGTCACGCCGATGAGGATCTCCTTGACCAGGATCCCGGCTTCCTCCGGATTGGCGGCAAGCAGCTTGACGTAATCCGGCAGCCCCGTGCTGTGGGTGACCACCATCCGGCGCTCGATGCGCCGCAGCACCGTGGTGCGCTTGTAATTGGTAAAATCGATGCCGCTGCTTTTTTTCAGGATGGCGTAGATTCGGGAAAAGGTTTCGTCGTCGGAAAAAAGCTCCTCCTTTTCCTGCGGGCGGATGATGGTGGGATAGCTGGAAAAATTCAGGATCTCATCCACGATGCCGTCCGGGGAGAGCACGAAATCGGCCAGGCCGGTATTGATGGCGCTTCTGGGCATGCCGTCGAATTTGGCGCTTTCCGGGGCCTGGACGATCACCAGGCCGCCGTGCTCCTTCACGATCTTGATGCCGCTGGTGCCGTCCGAGCCGGTGCCGGACATGACCACGGCGATGGCCCGTTCCTTCTGCTCCTCCGCAAGGGAGGTGAAGAAAACGTCGATGGGGTGGTTGAGCATCCCGTGGACAAATTCATTCAGGTAAAGCTTCCCGTCCCGAATGGTCATGTTGTTCTTGGGCGGGATGAGATAAACGGTATTGGGGCGGATCGTCATTTCGTTTTCCGCCTGCAGGACATGCATCTGCGTATGCTTCCCGAGGATATCGGCCATCAGGCTCTTATAGTCGGGAGAGAGATGCTGGATGACCACGAAGCTCAGCCCGCTGTTGGAGGGCATGTGCTGGAAAAACTGCTGGAGAGCCTCCAGCCCTCCCGCCGATGCCCCGATGCCGATGATCAGGGGCGAACCGGGATGATTTTCCTCCGGCTTTGCCTGTGTGATGGTTTCCTCTGTCATCAGATTACCTCCTTTGGATGACGTTATCATTGTCTGTGTTTCAGATATTGTTCTTCAAAGCTCCTTGGAGGGAGCGGCCTTGCGTAATAATAGCCCTGCGCGTAGGTACAGCCGGCGTCCAGGAGGGCGGCTTCCTGCTGCCTGGTCTCCACGCCCTCGGCCACGCAGCGCATGCCGAAATTGTGGCAGATGTTCACGATATTTTCCACCAGCATCCGGCTGATCTCATTGCCGGGCAGATCGTTGATCAGCGAGCGGTCCAGCTTGATGGCGTTAAAATGGATGTTGCTGAAGATGGACACGTTCGCGTAGTGAGAGCCAAAGTCGTCCAGCTCAAAGCGCAGGCCGAACTCCCGGAAGCTGTCCACGATGGAAGAAAGCCTCGCCTTTTCCACGTCCCCGGCGGTCTCCGTGATCTCCAGGTCGATCTGGTCCGGGGAGATTTCGGGAAAATGGCTCTGGATCGCCAGGATGGAGGCCAGCGTGGTGGGATTGAACAGGGTGAACCGGGATATGTTCACGGACACCTGCACAGCGGGAAGGCCGCGCCGCTTCCATTCGCTCAGCTGGCCGAGCACCTTCTCCAGCATGAGCAGATCCAGCTCCCGGATGGAGCCGTCCTTTTCCATCTCTTCAATGAACTGGCCGGGCGGGATGATATGGCCCGCCTTATCGATGCCGCGCACCAGCGCCTCCGCTCCGGCGAGGCTTCCGTCCTTCATGTTGATCTTGGGCTGGAAGTAGGCGATGAAGTGATCCTTCTTTGCGCCCTTTCCGGCATCGAAACGATCCTCCTCCAGAAAAACAAGCCTTTCTCCGGAATCCATTTTTACCGTTTCGCACTGCATGATGGATCTGGCTTCCCTGACCAGGTTCTTCGCGGTATAGACGCCGTCCGCCCAGGTGTAGCCGATCCGGATCTGGCCCGGATAGCGTCTCTGGAGCATGGTGCGCAGCCTGGTGCACCGGCTGACGAAGACCTCCATGATCGTGTTGGGATACAGAACGACGAATTCCGCGTCCCAGGTACGGAAAATATAGGCCTTGCCGAACACGTCGGAGAGCATATCCGCGATGAATCCCAGCATTTCCCGCCCGTAGTCGAAGCCGAGATTTCCGTTGACGGCGGAAAAATTGGGAACGTCCAGGGAGAGCGCGCCCATGGAGCTGGAGGAGTCCGAGGTCAGAAGCTCCGCCGTATCCAGATAGGAGCGCAGGTTGGGAAGCCTGGAGAGCGAATCGGAAAGGCGCAGGGAGGGCCTGGGCGCGTTGTCAAAGTAGCGGTCCTGCTCCTGCTTCATATAGGGAAGCATCGTCTCGATCAGGCCGGAAGCATCGGAATGCTTCTGCGCGTTCTCCACGCAGAAGAAGCCTCTCACCTCGTTCTGGACAAACAGGGGAAAGACGGTAAAATGCCAGAATTTCCCCTTTTCATGGGTGCCGAAGGCCTCGCCGTTGCTTTTGGTGATCACAGGAGCCTTTTCCTTCATGCACCTCATGAGAAGCGGGAACCGGTCCAGGGACATGCCGGAGATGATATGCTGGATGCTGTATTTCTGGCGGCTGTCCCATTCATAGAGCATGGTAAGGCTCTGGCGCTTCTCTGAAAGGGCCAGGATATAGAGCCGGGAGGCCTGATAGTAGCGGCCGAGACGGCGCAGGACGCCCTCCATGGAAGCCTTCAGGGAACGGGCGCCGAGCATGGAGGTCACGCAGTCGAAAGCGACCCGTTCCTCCTCCGGGGTAAGCGCGCAGGACTCCTCTTCGGGAATGACAGAGATCTCGCTGCCGCTGTCCTTTCCGCAGAGCCTTTCCCACGTCCGGTCCTCGTCCGTATCGGGAAAGACGACCATGTCCATCGCCGCGTTTTCATAAATGCTGCAGATAGAGACGGCACGGGAAAGCAGCAGGCCGAAATCCGCATGCCCGTCCTGCCCCATGACCACGCAGGAGACAAAGCGCACATTGTCCAGACTGTTCAGCTCCTGCATGACGGTGCGGACATAGGCATAGGCGTCCTCGATCCTTTTCTTGATGTCATACTGAGAGGAAGCATCCGGGTAAAAGACCAGAACGGAATCCTCCGAATGCTGGCCGATCAGGCAGTCGGTGCCCAGGGCAAAGGACAGGCCGATCATGACGAAGCGTCTGCTCCGCAGCTCGTCGGCATCCGGCTCCGAAGACCGGAAAAAGCCTCCGCTCATCCGGATCAGAGAAAGGGCGGGAGAGGGAGCGCCGCCGGAGCACAGAAGACGTTCCGCGATATCCCGGACGGCCTGGCCGATGCAGAGACCGCTCACCGGATCGCGCTGTACGCCGTTTTCCGCGAGAAATTCCCATTCGCGCCGCTGCTGGGTATCATAAAAGCAGGAATACAGATGGATATCGTCCGACTGGGGTGTCCTGAGCAGATTGAACGCCCCGGTAACCCGGCAGATATTTCCGCCGCTGTCGATCCGGTCGTATTCCAGGGTGTCCCAGTATTCCCCTTTTTCAAACTGTCTCAGAAGACTGTCCCTGCCGAAGCGCTCCCTCAGTTCTCTGCTGTCCGCCTGATGGAACAGGGGGACTTTTTTCCGCTCAAAAACATCGGAATAGGAAAAGCCCTTCGCCCGGGCGGTCTGATCGGTTCCATCCTGCCACAGTTCCTCTATGGTGTCTGCGGTGAGGTTGACGTGCAGACGGGCGAGAAGATGATGGCGCAGAATCTCCGGGATCGGACGGCGGGGCGAGCCGTAGGAATAGATGCCGGAAATGGAAGGAAGCCTTTCCTGGACGCCGACGGCCTTGACGGGATTATGATCCGAGTCGCAGACCTGTCGATAGGAAAGGGAGAACCAGCTGTAGCCGCCTCCTTCCCGGTTCTTCATGATGAAGTTTCCGGTATCCGCGGCCTTGCCGTCCAGAAGGTCCAGCGCGAACCGGCCGAAGGACCGGGCGGAATCCGGATGGACCAGGCCGTCCTCCAGCAGGGCTTCCGGAAAACGGGACAGAGTCCTGTCCGGACGGCCGGAGGAATTTCCGTTAAAGGTACGGAAGGTCCTGGAGGAAAGCTCCACCTCCCAGAGCATGCTGTGGCTCTGCCCGAACGCCAGCTGGAAGCGCTCCACGCTTTCCTGAAGCTGCCGCCTGGTCTCCATGGAGGAGGTGATATTTCTGGAGATTTCGATCAGGACAGGATAGCGGCTGCCGGGGCAGGGAATCCGGGAAAAGCGCACATGCCGCCAAAGCAGGTTCCCCCTGGTATCCCGGATGCGGTGGACATGCTCCGCCGCGCCGCTGGTGGAGACCCTTTCGCGGATGGCCCGCTCATAATCCGCCTCGTAGTCGGAATGGATTCCCACGTCCTTCAGATCGCAGGGAAGCCGGAAGGTGTCCGGGGACAGGCCGAGCATATCATAGAAGCCGGGGCTTGCATAGATGATCCGGATGCTGTCGGCAGCCTCCAGAAGGCAGATGCCGTCTTCGATGTTTTCCAGAAGGATGTGGGGCTGCAGAATGGCGGAGGGAACGGGAACGCCGTCCTGCATGCCGAAAAGAGGGATGTTTTCCGCCGTTTCCAGATGGAAATTGTCGTTCCCGTTTTCCATGGCCGTACGGAGGGCGCGCTCCGCCTTCTCATACAGCGCCTGAAACGTCATTCCGCTTCCGGAAGCGAGGTAGACGCCCGCGCAGGCATGCATAAGGCCCGCGTTTTCCGGGGATTCCGGAAAATGCAGGTAATGGGAGAGCAGGGCCGTCTTCTCAAAAATGCTTTCCTCTGTGATGGGCCCCGTAAGAAAGACGGTAAACAGACCGTTTTTCAGCCTTCCGAGGATATCCGTGGCCCGGAAAAGAGAGGAGAGCGCCTTCCCGGCGTACCGGACGGCCTCTTTCTGCGCGGCGTCTTTCTTCCCGGAACCGTTCTGTCCGTCCGCATCCTGCGCCGCTTCCCCGGCGCTGCTTACGCCGATCAGGAAAAGGGCGTAGATATCCGTTTCCCGCATTTCCTGCAGGCGGCGGGAAATATGCTGTCTGACCGCTTCATCGTTAAAAAGTCCGGACAGGGCGTCTTTGGTGTCTTTATACTCGGGCTTTTTCGGAACCGGAAGCTGTCTGGCTTCCTCTCCGGAAAAGCTGCTGCTGGTGTTCATAATTGCCTCCTTCCTGGAGCGCTTTGGCTAAACGGAAAAAAGGAGGGCGGCGCTCCCGCGTAAGACCTCCTGAAAACCGGCCTGCCGAAAGGAAGCCGGGCTGTCAAAACCGGAGAACCCTGAGCAGGTCATAATTGACTATACTATAGCACAGATATCAGAAATGTAGAACATTTTTTATCGGGGGGGGGTAAAAGAGGATAAAATAAATCAATATATTTGATTAAATGCGCGCCTTGTTTCCGCTTCGCAGGATGTGCTAAGATAACCAAAACGAAACGGGAGAGAAAGCCATGGATGCAAAAATCAGTGAAAAATACGGAAGATCTTATTTTATGCCGCCGGAGATAACCTTTGACTGGGCGGAAAAGGACACCATAGAGAAGCCGCCCGCCTGGTGCAGCGTGGATCTGCGGGACGGAAATCAGGCGCTGATCGAGCCCATGAGCCTGGAGGAGAAGCTGGAATTTTTTCAGATGCTCGTGAAGGTGGGATTTAAGGAGATCGAGGTCGGCTTCCCTGCGGCCTCCGATACGGAGTACCGGTTTCTTAGGGAGCTGATCGAGAGGAAGATGATCCCGGAGGATGTGACCATCCAGGTGCTGACCCAGGCCAGGGAGCATATCATCAGAAAGACCTTTGAGGCGGTGCAGGGAGCGCCCCATGCGGTGGTGCATCTGTACAATTCCACCTCCGTGGCCCAGAGGGAGCAGGTGTTTCACAAGAGCAGGGAGGAAGTGAAGCGGCTTGCCGTGGACGGGGCGAAGCTTCTGAAGCGTCTGGCGGAGGAAACCGAAGGGAATTTCACCTTTGAGTACAGTCCGGAGAGTTTTCCGGGAACGGAGGTGGACTACGCGCTGGAGGTGTGCAACGCGGTGCTGGATGTCTGGAAGCCTGCGCCGGAAAAGAAAGCCATCATCAATATTCCAACCACGGTACAGATGGCCATGCCCCATGTGTTCGCCTGTCAGGTGGAGTATCTGCACAAACATATGAAATACCGGGATGCGGTGATCCTGAGCGTCCATCCCCACAACGACCGGGGCTGCGGCGTCAGCGACGCGGAGTTCGGCGTGCTGGCGGGCGCGGACCGGGTGGAGGGCACGCTTTTCGGAAACGGGGAGCGGACCGGAAATGTGGACATCGTCACCCTGGCGCTGAACATGGTCTGCCACGGGGTGGATCCGGGGCTGGATTTTTCCCATATCATGGAGATCCGGGAGATCTATGAACGGCTGACCCGCATGCACGTATACGAACGCTCGCCTTATGCGGGAGACCTGGTGTTCACCGCCTTTTCCGGCTCCCATCAGGACGCCATCTCCAAGGGGATGACATGGAGAAAGGAAGGAAAGAGCGGGAAGCGCTGGGAGGTTCCCTATCTTCCCATTGACCCGAAGGATGTGGGAAGGGAGTACGAATCGGACGTGATCCGCATCAACAGCCAGTCCGGAAAGGGCGGCATCGCCTTTGTGCTGAAGGAGAATTTCGGAATCTCCCTGCCGGACGGCATGAAGGAGGAAGTGGGCTATCTGATGAAGGGCGTTTCGGACGGACGGCATCGGGAACTTTCTCCGGAGGATATTTACGATATTTTTGAGGAAACCTATATTGCGCCCCGTTCGGTGTTCGACATTCCGGAGTGCCATTTCCGCCAGACGGACGGGATCGCGGCGAGCGTGACGATCGCCCGGGACGGAGAAAGGCGCGTGGTGGAGGCGCAGGGAAACGGCCGCCTGGACGCGGTGAGCTGCGCGGTGAAGCTGTGCTTCGGCGTCAGCTATCAGCTGGCGGTTTACGAGGAGCACGCGGTCTCCCGGGGATCCTCCGCAAAGGCAGCGGCTTTCGTGGGCGTTCTGTACGAAGGAAGGATGTACTGGGGCGTGGGCATCGACGAGGATATCATCCGAAGCTCCATCTGCGCGCTGGTCTCGGCGGTCAACCGCCTGTTTTCAGCGGAAGGGCTGACCGGGGAGCGGGAGGAGCGCCTGATCCGGATCCTGCAGTACATCCGGGAGAATTACCGGGATGTGACGCTGGAAGGGGCGGCGGAGTATTTTCACCTGTCCGGCCCCTATCTCTCCAAATACATCCGGAATAAATCCGGAATGACCTTCCAGGAGACGGTGCGCAGCGTGCGGCTGAAAAAGGCGGCCTCCGCCCTGGTAAGAACCGGCCAGACGGTGGAAACGATCGCGGAAAGCGTGGGCTATGAAAGCGTGGAGCATTTCAGCCGCCTGTTTAAGAGAACCTATGGAATGACCCCGGTGCAGTACCGGAACCGGAAGGAGAATACGAATCAGGATGTGCAGCAGATATCTGATCGGCGACGGCATGTTTGAGGCGCTGAAGGAAGGATTCTTTGATCTCGCGCCGGAGGAAGGGGAGGATTTTTTCCTTCCCTTCCTCCGCCTGCGCGGCGATATCCGCCCGTCCATGCAGGCTCCCGTTCTGGTACGGGAGCCTGCATGGACAGAAGATCTCGGGCGGCCGGGAGACCCGCAGGGCGGCGGGCGGCCAAAGCATGACAGGCGGCCGGGAGAACCGCAGGGCGGCGGACTGGACGGCCTGCGGGGCGGGCTGAACCGGGACGGGAATCCGTATGGCGGCGGACACGGCCGCCCCGGGGCGGGAGAACTGCGCCTGAAGAAGATGGTCTGGGGCTTTCCCGCGCCGGAGGGAAAGGGACTTGTCATCAACGCGCGATGTGAAACCGTTCTGGAGAAAAAGCTGTTTTCTGAGAGCGTGCGGACCAGGCGCTGTCTGATTCCGGCTTCCGGCTTCTACGAATGGTCGCAGCGGAAGGATCCCTATTTTTTCGCGCCGCAGAGCGTTGGGCCGCAAAGTTTCGGGATGCAAAGCGTTGGATCGCAGAATTCCGGGCCGCAAAGTTTCGGGCCGCAAAGCGTTGGGCCGCAAAGCGGCCAGGAAAAGGGACGGCTTCTGCTGATGGCGGGCTTTTACCGGAGCTGGGAAGGAACGGAGCGCTTCGTCATTCTGACCACCCGGGCGAACGCGTCCGTCTGCGGCGTGCACCCACGGATGCCGCTGATCCTGGAGCCGGAGGACGCCAGGCTGTGGCTGGAGGCGGACAGAGGGGCGGGGGCGGCTGAATCGCGGCGGGCGCCGGAGGACGTGCCGGAGCGGCCGGAGGATGGGCGTCCGGAATATTTTGCGGATGACTTCCCGAAACGGCGTCCGGAGAGCTTTCTGGAGAGTCTGCTGCGGAAAGAACCGGCAGCGCTGAAACGGGAGGCATTGGGGCAGATCAGCCTTTTTGACTGAAAACGGTTTCTTCAGGCAGGCATCGGGAGAAGAACAGCGTGGCGCTGCTTCACAGGTTCCAGTGAAAAATTCAGCGGAAGATACGGGTATGTGCGGTCAGAAATCTCAGAAAAGCATCCGCGGCGGTATTATGCGGCAGGATATGGCGCGCTGTCCGGCTTCATTACGGTTACAACTGCGGAAAAGGCTGCCGGGAACCGTACAAAAATGCTCTTGAGACGGTTACAACTGCGGAAATTGCCGTTTGGAACCGTACAAAAATGCTCTTGAGACGGTTACAAATGCAGAAAATGCTGTTTTTGGCCGTACTTCCGGCGCTTTTTGTACGGTTCAAAATGCAATAATTCTGTTTATGACCGTAGTGGATACAAAATTGTACGGATCTGAATTAGAAAAATTCAATTCTTAACCGTATCAGAACGATTTTTGTACGGCTGGAAATGGAGAATCATCTTTTGTAACCGTACAGGCCGCTGCCCAGGCTGCAAAAATTGTTTCGCAGGCCGGAAAGGCTATTCTGGCCGCTGCCCAGGTTGCTTTGCAGGCTGATGCAGGCCGGAAAATGCCGTTCCTGTTCTGCCGAAGGCTGAACAGGAACAATATCTTTGAGGGAACCCCGGTAAGGCTTGACAAAACCCATGAGTTAGAATATACTAACTCGTGAAAAATCAAGAAAGGAAGGGGCGGACATAAGATGTCTTTTCTGATAAATAACGCGGGAACGATCCTGACGGGGGCGGTGCTTCTTCTGGCAGTATTTCTGGTGGCGGGAAAGATGATCCGGGACCGGAGGGCGGGAAAAGGGTGCTGCGGCAGCAGCTGTGCATGCTGCGGCGCGGGCTGCGCAAATAACAGGAACGATACGGCCGGAAGGAATGGCGCGGCCGGGAAGGCTTATAGAGACAGAACGAATGGCGCGGCCGGGAAGGCTTATAGGGCCAGAACGAATGGCGCGGCCGGAAGGGCCCATAAGGACGGCAGGACTTGCGCAGAGGGCGGACATATGCCGCGGCGGAGCGTGCGGAAGCGGGAAAAGGGATGAGGAGGACAGGATGGATACAGGCAGAAGAATGCAGAAAGCAGATAAAACGGGAAGAAAGGAACGGATCCTGGCGGAGCTGAAGCGCAACGGATTCCGGATCACCAGTCAGAGGAAGCTTCTGATCGACATCATCCTTTCCGATGAGTGCTCCTGCTGTAAGGAAATTTATTATCAGGCAGTCCGGCAGGATCCGTCCATCGGGATCGCAACGGTGTACCGGATGGTAAAGACGCTGGAGGATATCGGAGCGATCAGCCGGAAGAATATGTACCGGATCAGCTGCGACGCGGACTGCGGCTTCCGGGAGGGGTGCATTCTGGTCCTGGAAAATCAGGAAAGGGTGAGTCTGACCATGGAGGATTTCAGGGAGGCGATTGGAGAGGTGCTTCGCCGGAAGGGCTACCCGGGGCAGGAAAAGGTGGAAACCGTTCTCTGGAATCCGGCCATTATGGCGGAAGTTCAGTGAAACGGAAGACAGGAAGGAGAGCCGGCAGAGGGGCCGCCGGCAGAAGCAGCGCGGGCGCATGACAAAAAATGTCATGCGTCCGAATTTTTTTCATTGAAAATAGGGAACGGGGGTGAGATAATAAAAGCCGGTACCGGAAACGGGATCGGAAAGACGAGACTTTATTAAAGAATACGGAGGGTATCAGGCATTATGGTAGTAAAAAAAGTATCGATCCGTACGGATCACACGCAGGCGGAGCTTACCACATATTTTCAGGATAATTCGCCGGAAATGGGGATGGACCGGAAGCGCCCCGTGGTGCTGATCTGTCCGGGAGGCGGATATGGCTTTCTGTCCGACAGGGAAGCGGAGCCGGTGGCGCTTAGGATGTGCGGGATGGGCTTTCATGCCTGCGTTCTGCGCTACAGCATTGCGCCGGAGGTATTTCCCGCCGCGCTGTGGGAGCTTGCGGCGTCGGTAAGCTGGCTTCGGGAGCATGCGGAGGAATATCATCTGGATGAAAACAGGATCGTGGTCTGCGGGTTTTCCGCAGGAGCCCATCTGGCGGGAAGCATCGGCGTGTTCTGGAACCGGGAATTCCTGGCCGGGCTGACGGGACTGTCCGCAGAGCAGATGAGGCCGGACGGGCTGATCCTGTGCTATCCGGTCGTCACTTCCGGAGAATTTGCCCATCAGGGTTCCTTTGAAAATCTGCTGGGAAAGGACTGCGCAGACGAGGAGAAGCGGACGCTTGTGTCCCTGGAAAAGCAGGTGACGGCGGACATGCCGCGCACCTTCCTCTGGCATACCTTTGCAGACGACGCGGTGCCGGTGGAAAATTCCCTGCTGCTTGCGCAGGCCATGCGGGAGGCGGGCGTGCCCTTTGAACTGCATATTTTCCCGGACGGCGTGCATGGGCTGAGCCTGGCGGACGCGGAGACGGACAACGGAACCGGCGATCAGATCGTGCCGGAATGCGCGGTGTGGCCGGCGCTTGCGGCGGACTGGATCCGGAGAGGCTGACAGGCGCGGGCGGAGCAGAGCCGGGCGCTGAGAGGCTGACAGACGCGGGCGGATACAGACGAATTCAGTAAAAACGGAAGGGGAGCAGGAAATGAAACAGGAGACGAAGGAAAAGCTGAAGGCTCTGATGGACAGGGCCGTGGAGAATAAGGAGCTGGCAGGCGGCTGCCTGCTGGTAAGACAGCACAGCGAGGAGATCTGTTATCTGGAAACGGGCATGGCGGATGTGGAAGCGGGAAAGCCCATTCAGAGGGATCAGATCTACCGCCTGTATTCCATGAGCAAGCCGGTGGCGGGAGCGGCGGCCATGAAGCTGATGGAGGACGGGCTTCTGGATCTGGCGCAGCCGGTATCGGAGTATCTGCCGTCCTTTGAAAATCCCATGGTGGAGCAGGACGGCAGGCTGGTGTGCGCGGACCGGCAGGTGCAGGTGAGGGATCTTCTGAATATGACCTCCGGGCTGGTGTACAATGGGGACCCCGGTCTGGCGGGAAAGCATGCGGACGCCGTGTTCGCGGAGCAGGAAAGACGGCTGGATACGGATCATCCCATGACAACAATGGAGCTTGCTTCCCGGCTGGGAGAAGGCCCCCTCGCGTTCCAGCCAGGAAGCTCCTGGAAATACGGGACGGGAGCGGACGTGATCGGAGCGGTGGTGGAGGCTGCTTCGGGCATGCGGTTCGGAGAGTATCTGGAGAAAACTTTCTTCGGTCCGCTGGGCATGAAGGATACGGGCTTTTACGTGCCGGAGGAAAAGAGGGACAGGCTTGTGACCGTCTATCAGGCGGACGGAAGGGGCGGACTGGTTCCCTACCGGGGAGATCATCTGGGGATCTTAAACGGGATGAACAGAAGTCCCGTCTTTGAGTCCGGCGGAGCCGGGCTGGTTTCCACGGCGGACGATTATGCCCGCTTCGCGCAGATGCTGTTAAACGGCGGAGAACTGGACGGCGTGCGCGTGCTGCAGCCCCGGACAGTGCAGTTTATGACCTCCGGCAGGCTGACGGAGACGCAGAGAGAGGCTTTTGAACGGAATTTCTCAAATATGCCGGGCTTTGAGTACGGAAATCTGGTGCGCGTGATGCGTACGCCGGAACGCTCCGCCACGCTGAACAATGAGGGAGAATACGGCTGGGACGGCTGGCTTGGCTGCTATTTTGCCAACGATCCGGCGGCGGACAGGACCGTTCTTTTCATGATGCAGAAAACGGACGCCGGATTGACTCCTCTGGTGAGAAAGCTGCGCAATGTGATCATGAGCGAATGATGGGCGGAGGCAGCATGGGAGAGAGCCCCTGAAGGATCATTTTTTCCACAAGAGCCGCCATGCGTGCGGGCGGCTCCGGCTCCTCCCGGTTCAGCCAGGACTGGATCAGGCCGATGCAGCCGGAGGTGATGAAGGCGTAATAGTAGTCAAAATCCTCAGTCGGCGGCGCGCTTTCTCCCGGCAGCCGCAGAAGGCGCAGGCGGACGATCTCCTTCATCCGGTTGACGAAGGCCAGATCCCCGTGAGGCCCAAGCAGGGTGCGGGCGATGAGCCGGTTGTGGTCCAGAAAGGTGAAGATGTCCATGAGTACCTGATAGAGCGCCGCCTCCTTCTGCGGGGCAAAATTTTTATCCAGAATTTCATTGAATTCCTGAAAAACGGAATCCTCCACCTGGGCGAGCATGTCGTAAACATCCCGGTAATGCAGGTAGAAGGTGCCCCGGTTGATGTCCGCCAGGTCGGAAAGCTCCTTGACGGAGATATCCTTGATATCCTTCTCCTGCATGAGGGTCATCAGCCCCTGAAGGAGCTGCTTTTGGGTTTTCCGGATGCGGCGGTCCGTCCGGTCGCTTCTTTTTGGCTCCATGAATATCTCCCTTCTCCTGAATTGTGAAAAAAGTGTAAATTCTCAACACATCTTCTGAAAATGTCGATTATCAGACGCAGTGAAAAACAATGATGATTGTATTCTTTTATCAATCCCATTATAATGTACATAAGTTGGAAAATCAACAAATGTCAATTATCTGGAGGAAAAGCAGATGGAGCGTTACACGCAGTTTCTCCTGAAGCATAAAGCCCTTGTCATCGCTTTTTTCGCGGCGGCTGCCGTCGTCTGTGCCGTGCTGTCCGCGCTTGTGGAGGTAAATTACAAATTCGCGGATTACCTGCCGAAGGAAGCGGCCTCCACCGAAGCGCTGGAGGTCATGGAGGAGGAATACAGCCAGGCGGTGCCGAATATGCGGGTGCTGGTTTATGACGTGTCCATCCCCGAGGCGCTGGAATACAAGGAAAGGCTGCAGGCCGCGGAGGGCGTGGAGGAGGTCGGCTGGCTGGACGATGCCGTAAACATCTATGAGCCGCTGGAAATGGCTCCGAAAAAGACCATAGACGAATGGTATCAGGATGGGAACGCCCTGTTTTCCCTGACCGTAGACGAGGAGAAGGAGGAAGCGGCTGTGGCCGCCGTCCGAAAGATCATCGGAGAGGAAAACTGCATGGCGGGCTCCGCCGTGGAGAGCGTGGCCGCGCCGTCCAACACGTCGAAGGATGTGCAGAGGATCATGCTTCTGGTGCTCCCCATCGTTTTCCTGGTCCTGATCCTTACGACCAATTCCTGGTTTGAGCCTGTGCTGTTCATGATCACCATCGGCGTGGCGATCCTTCTCAATATGGGAACCAACCTGATCTTCGGCACGGTATCCTTCGTGACCAACGCGGCGGGGCCGGTGCTGCAGCTTGCCGTGTCCATGGATTATTCCATTTTCCTGCTGCACCGGTTCGAGGAAAACCGGAATCAGGGGATGAAGGCGGAGGCGGCCATGTGCGCCGCCGTGAAGCAGTCGGCGGGAAGCGTGCTTTCCAGCGGGCTGACCACTGTGACGGGATTTCTTGCCCTGGTATTCATGGCCTTTCGGATCGGGCCGGATCTGGGCTGGGCGATGTCCAAGGCGATCCTGTTCAGCCTGATCAGCGTGCTCGCCTTCCTTCCGGCGCTCGCCATCGTCTGCTGCCGGGCGATCGACAGGACCAGGCACCGGTCTTTTGTGCCCGGCTTCGGGGGATTCGCTTCCTTTGTGATGAAGGCGCGCGTTCCCGCCCTGATCCTGGCCGTTCTGACGGTTCCGGTGGGCTGGCTTGCGCAGGCGCAGAACAGCTTTTACTACGGCGGAAGCGAGGTCTATACCTCCGAGGCCACGCAGCTTGGCAGGGATACGAAGGCAGTCCGGGATCTGTTCGGCACGTCCAGCCCCGTGGTTCTGATGGTGCCTAAAGGGGATCCGGAAAAGGAAGCCGCGCTGAATGACGAGCTGCTGGAGCTGGATTATGTGACCAGCGTGATCTCCTACGCAGGTTCCGTGGGAAATGCCATTCCGGAGAATTTTGTCCCTTCAGAGACCCTGTCCGCGCTGTATTCGGCCAATTACAGCCGGTTTGTGGTCACCCTGGACGCGGAGGAACGGCAGGCCGGGTGGGATGAGAAGGTCAGCGCGGTCAGAAACATCGGGGAAAAATATTACGGGAGCGAGCTTCAGTATGCGGGCGATCTGGTGAGCACGGAGGACCTGAAGACGACGATCACGCGGGATAACCGGAGGGTAAACCTGATGGCCATTGTCTTCGTGGCCCTTATCCTGCTTTTGAATTTCCGGTCTGTCAGCCTGCCGGTGATCCTGACGCTTGTGATCGAGTCCTCCATCTGGATCAATCTGGGGCTGCCGTACTTTTCGGGAAACAGCCTGTTTTATATCGGATATCTGATTATCAGCACCGTGCAGCTGGGAGCGACCATCGACTACGCGATCCTGTTTACCGACCGCTATCTGGACTTCCGGAAGAAAATGCCGAAAAAGGACGCGGCCAGGCAGACCCTGAAGGCCTGCAGCCTGTCCATCCTGACCTCGGCGGCGGTGCTTGCGATCGCGGGAACCATTCTGGGGCAGCTGTCCACCAACGGCGTTTTGAGCCAGCTGGGGACGCTGATCGGACGGGGCGCCGTACTATCCTTTGCGCTGGTGATCTTCGTGCTGCCCCCGCTGCTTATGCTGGCTGACGGGCTGATCCGAAGGACCACCCTTCACGCGGATTTTTACGGGGCTTCGGACAGAGCGGGAAAAAAGAAACGGAGCCGGAAGGACTGAGAAGTGTCGGAGCATGGAAATGAGAGGTGTCGGAGCATGAAAAGAAGAAACGGAAAAACCCTCTGCCGCGCTGCGGCGGTCATGCTGAGCGGCGCGCTGCTTGCGGGAAGCGCGGCGCCGCTGCAGGCGGCGGGCAGTACCGCCAAGGAGGAAAACGTATATGTGAACCTGAAGCAGGACGGGAGCGTGGACGGCGTTTACGTGGTAAACGCCTACCGGCTGGAGCAGGATACGCAGATCGTGGATTACGGGAATTATGAGTCCGTGAAAAATCTGTCCTCCGACGCCGGGATCGAGTCCCGGAAGGGAACCGTCACCGTGGACGCGAAGGCCGGGGAATTTTTTTATCAGGGGAACCTGCGTTCCAAAGAGATTCCCTGGGAAATCGCCATTTCCTATACGCTGGACGGGAAAAAGATCAGCGCCGAAGAACTGGCGGGAAAGAACGGAAGGCTGAAGATCTCGATCCATATCGGACAAAACGACAAAGCGGACGCCGTTTTCTTTGAAAATTATCTGCTGCAGGTCACTCTGACCATGGATATGGAGCGCTGCAGCAATCTGGAAGCGCCCGGAGCCACCGCGGCGAACGTGGGGACGGACAAGCAGCTCGTCTACAGCATCCTGGCGGGAAGCGAGAAGGACATCACGGTGACCGCGGACGTTCTGGATTTTGAGATGGACGCGATCAGCATCCAGGGCCTTCCCATGAACCTGGATGTGGACCGGGACCGGTTTTCTCTGGACGACCTGCATGAAAAGGCGGGAAAGATCAGCGACGCTGCGGATGAATTTTCAGACGGGGCCCAGGATCTTGCCGGCGGCGTGGATTCCCTGAAGGAAGGGGCCGAGGGCCTGCGGGACGGAGCCGAGAGCCTGAAGGAGGGGATCGACAGCTACGCGGACGGGACCAGGACGCTGGGAGACGGGATCGATACCCTGCAGGACGGCAGCAGCGAGCTGGCGGACGGGGCCAGGGAGCTGGCGGACGGAACGGGAGAGCTCGCAAACGGGATCAGCACTCTGCTGGGCGGAATCAGCCAGCTCAGCGACGGCTACAAGGGAGAAAACGGAGCGGCCGCCGGAGCGCGCAAGCTGGCGGACGGCGTGAAGGAACTGAAGACCGGCTCCTATCAGCTCAGCGAGGGCGTCAGTACGCTGGTGGATATGATCTCCGGGCTGGGAGAAAACTCCATGGGGAGCTGGGAAGAGCAGGCGAACGCTCTTTTGGAAAGAGAGGAAATCGCTTCAATAAACGCCATCCTTACGATGATGGGATATCCAAAGATCGATACCGGCAGCGGGGAAGCGCCGGCCAGACTGGAAACACTTTCCCAGAGTCTGCAGGATACGATTATAAACCTGGCCTCTGCCGGACTTTCCGGCGCGGGCGGGACATCAGGCAGCGGGGCAGGAGAAGACGGAACAGATGCCGGAGGGACAACGCAGAAGCTTCCGGAAGAGAATGACCTGAATGCGGAAGAGACGGATCCGGCGGAAACGGAAGTGGATTCGGCAGAAGGAACGGAGGAGGATGGGAAAAATTCCGATTCCGAAAAGACAGACTCCGCAGAAGGAGAGCAGCAGGAGACTGAGGACAAGGAACAGGAAGACGGCAGCGGAAGCGGCGAGGCCGGCGGTACAGAAGGAGACAGCGGAAGCGGTGAGACCGGCGGTACAGAAGGAGACAGCGGAAGCGGTGAGGCCGGCGGAGAGGAAGGAAACAGCGGAAGCGGTGAGACCGGCGGTACGGAAGGAGACAGCGGAAACGATGCGGCCGGCGGTACGGAAGGA
>DXDD01000021.1 GCA_019115665.1 Candidatus Eisenbergiella pullistercoris
AGTATGAGCCTATCCCTCTCAAAGTAACGGTTCCGGCGAGCTATAACAGCGGAGGATTGGTCAGAAAAGGAATTCAGGTTTATTATGTACGGCCGGAATGGTATGCGCTGGGAATCATGCAAATGCCTTCCGCTGATGGCCACATGCTGAAGGTTTATGACCTGGAACGTACGATCTGCGATATTGTACGCCGTTATGAATCCATGGATATTTCTGTATTTAATTACGCTGCCAGAGAATATATGAACAGAAGCGATAAGAACCTGGTAAAATTAGGACAGTATGCATCTAAAATGCATATGGAGAAAAAGCTCAGAGATAAAATGGGGGTATTATTCTGATGATAAAAACGGCAAGGCAATAAAAAGCTCTGGTACAAAACCATACAAAGGGTGAAAGTGGAAAGGCTCAGCTTCTGATCCGTAATTTTATGATGGAACGCTTTTTAGAGCGTGTCTCGTTGTCCCAATATAAGGATAATTTTATTTTAAAAGGCGGAATGCTTGTTTCTTCCATGGTTGGGCATCCAAATTGACACAAAATTACTGTCTGAAGCAGTCCGGGCAACCTGCAGAAAAAGGAAAAGCTATCCAGTTTTTTCGGAATATACAAGCATTCTGAAAGAACTGGAGGGGAGCAGCACCATGCAGGAACTATGGCTAAACTATCAATGTAAAAACAGTTACGCCGCCGGGATCAGCTGGGAAGAAGTTCTGCAGGCAGTATCCACTCTCTGTACAGCATGCATGCAAAACATGCATGGAAAAACAGAAATAGCTCCATCCTGATTTTCGTCCGCTCACCTCCCGGCCCGCATCACCGCTTTGGCCATTTCCGCAAGCCTGGGATACGCATAGGCAAAAAAATCCTGATACGCGCTGCAGTAGGCGTTCAGGCCCGGCGTGCGGCCGTCAGAAAGAAGCGTGCGGTCCCTGCGGCAGCCATTTCTGCAGAGCGGATACCAGCGGCAGGAGCGGCATTCCTGCGGCGTATGGCGGGAAAGGGCGACGAACTGAAGCTCCTCCCGTTTCCGGTTCATTTCTTCAAAGGAATTCTCGCGGATATTTCCCAGCCTCCACTCGTCAAGCACATAGAAATCGCAGGGATAAACGTCGCCATCCGCTTCGATGACCCACTGTTCGGAGCAGATGCCGTTCATACTGCAGGCCTCCGGCGGCTGTCCGACCAGGATGCCGATCCAGTTCTCAAAGGTACGGTTATAAACCGGATGTCCGGCCTTCCAGTCCGCATACCAGTCGTCGAACAGATCCTTCAGAAATTTTGCATAGCGCTCCGGTGTGAGAGAATAGGAGAGGCTTCCGCTTCCCCGTTCCTCCTCAAAGGGGTCGATGCAGGGGATATACTGCTGCCAGACAAAGCCCTGCTCCTGAAAGAAACGGTAGATCCGGCGGATGCGTCTGGCGGATTTTGCCGTCACCACGGTCAGAATATTAAAATCCACCTGAAACCGTTCCAGCAGCTTCGCCGCTTCCAGCACGCGGGAAAAGCTCCCGCTTCCATCCGGAAATCTCCGGTTCTCATCGTGCATCTCTTCATAGCCGTCCAGGGAAAGTCCCACCAGAAAATGATTGTCGTGCAGAAATTTTGCCCACTCCTCATTCAGAACGATGCCGTTGGTCTGAATGCTGTTGTGGATCTCGATCCCGCCCGGCTGATATTTTTCTTCCAGCTCTGTCAGTCTCCGGTAAAAATCCAGCCCCGCAAGGGTGGGTTCGCCGCCCTGAAAAGCGAAGGTTACCGTATGCGTCACCTTTTCCAGCGCCTTTTTTACCAGAAGCTCCAGCGTATCCGCGGACATAAAGCCGCGGGTGGGCTCATTCCGCAGCTTCATTTCATCGGCGTAGAAGCAGTAGCGGCAGCGCAGGTTGCAGCTTCCGGAGGCCGGTTTGATCAGGAGAGAAAGGGCAGGCTGTTTTGACATGATTTTCCTCTTTTCCGCGCGTACAGGGCGCAGTGGATTGCAGCCGGACGGCCGCTGCCGGGCAGGCTTTGCCGGACATATTTTGTCTGGCAGGTATTTATCTGGCAGATTTTGCCGGGCATGCGGGGCGTCGTCTGACTGCTGTATCCAGCTTATCATATCCTGCGCCGGGTGACAATTTCTTTTGAAAAGACCTTATTGGGACTACCCCATTCTCTACGGGCAAAACTCCGATTTTCCAGATTCCTACCGTAGGAAACCACCAAAATCTACGGTACAAAACCGGAATTTCCTGTTTTGGCCGTAGTGCGATCCTGATTTCCGCAGGTCAGCATGCTGTTTTTCTGATTTCTGCCGCAGAAGCAGGATCCAGCCTCTGAATTTCTGGTGCGTTTTTGCTCCTGGTGTGATATACTACTCTGCGTAACCGAAAATCCTGCTTCTCTGATGAACGGCCGGCGCAGAACCGGACGGAAAAGCAGGCAAATTTCGGTCCCGCTGAAAACGAAGAAAAGCAGGCGAACTCCGGTTCCGCTGAAAACGGAGAATAAAGCAGGCGAACTCCGGTTTTCGCCAAAAACCGGAGTTCGCTGCGCATTTGCTTTATGCGTTTTGTTTTTATTTCAGGAACAGCTCAATGACCGAAACCAGGGTATGCGGCTTGACCGGAGGAAGATAGAGGATCAGGTCATCTTCGGCGCCTTTTTCATTTTTGGCCGAGAAATGATCCACCGTTCCTTCGGTGAACAGCACCTCGCTGGCGTCGTGGAGGAACTGGGCGTATTCCACCTTTCCCGCCAGCCCGGGCAGACGCAGATGGGCGAAGGGATAGGCGAACAGATGGAGATACAGGCGGCTGCCGTCAGCGCTCTGGGTATAGCGGCAGTCCACGGGGGCGGTAAATTCCGGTTCCGCCATGGTACAGCCGTAAATGGAGCGGCTGTTGTATTTCATCCAGTCGGCATAGACCTGAAGGGCTTCTTCGGCGCGGTAATCCAGATAGCCTCTGGCGGTGGGGCCCACGTTCATCAGCAGGTTGCCGCCGATGGAAACGGTGTTGACCAGCATGCGGATGAGCATTTCCGGGGATTTCCAGGTCTGCTCGTCCCGGAAGTAGCCCCAGGAGCCGGAGAAGGTCTGGCAGGCCTCCCAGGTGACAAGCTCGCCGGTTTCCGGATGGGTCACCCACTGCATGGGCTGGTACTGCTCCGGGGTCCAGATGTCCTGATCGATCTCCGAGCGGTTGTCAATGATGATATCCGGCTGCAGGGAGCGGACGGTGGCGATCAGCTTTTCGGATTCCCAGTCGTCCTTCCCCTTTCCCTTCATCCAGGCCCGGTCTCCGGTTCCGTTATGATCGCTGTAGGAAAAATCCAGCCAGAGGATATCGATCTTTCCGTAATTGGTCAGAAGCTCCGTCAGCTGGTCGCGCATGTACTGGGCGTATCTCTTCATGTCCCGGCCCTGGTTCTGCTCAAAGGCGTCCGGATCGTCCCTGCGGGGATGGTTCAGATCGATGGTGAAATCCGGGTGGTGCCAGTCGATCAGGGAATAGTAGAAGCCGACGCGGAGTCCCGCCTCCCGGAAGGCGTCCACGTACTCCCGCACCAGATCCCGCCCGCAGGGCGTGTTGGTGGACTTGTAATCGGTATATTTGCTGTCGAACAGGCAGAAGCCCTCGTGATGCTTGGTGGTAAGGACGGCATATTTCATGCCTGCGTCCTTTGCCTGACGCGCCCATTCCTTAGGATCGAACAGATCGGGATCAAAGTGTTTGAAATAGAGGTCGTACTTGTCCTCCGGGATCTCTTCGCGGGTTTTGATCCATTCATGGCGGGCCGGAAGGGCGTACAGGCCGAAATGGATGAACATGCCGAATCGATCGTGGGTGAACCAGGCGGTATCGCCGGGTGTTTTGCGGGTAACATAGCTTGTCATGGCAGTTTCCTCCTTTTTTTGTGCTGTCTGTTATCTGCTTCTATTGTAGGAAAACGCGCGGGAAAGCGACATGGAATTTTACGGATAAAATATGGAGTTTTCGATATGGAGATCTATGAAAACAGAAGGGCGTTCCGGATCTGGAAGGACTTTGAGCTGAATATCCTGTATTCCGGTCTGGCAGATACAGGGCCGGAGTGGCGGGCGGAGCATGTTCGTTCCCCTTTTTCCCGGCTCTATTTCATCCTGGAGGGCGAAGGTCTTGCCCGGATTGGGGAAAAA
The DNA here is from genome assembly GCA_019115665.1 of Candidatus Eisenbergiella pullistercoris. Lineage (GTDB taxonomy): Bacteria > Bacillota > Clostridia > Lachnospirales > Lachnospiraceae > Eisenbergiella > Eisenbergiella pullistercoris. Next base: position 4,163 of record DXDD01000021.1, read on the forward strand.
ACGCTGCGCCTGCGGGCGGGAAGCATCTATCTGATCCCTGCGGAGATGGATTTTTCCTATTTCTGTGAGGAGCATATGGAGCAGCTCTTTTTCCATGTGAATGTGAACGGGCAGAACGGAATGGATTATTTCCGGGACTGCCGCAGGCTTCTGGAAAGAGAAGGGAATCCGGAACGGACCGGGCTGATCCGCCGGCTGTACCGGTCGGAAGGGGCGGCGGACGCTTTCCGGCTGAAGGGGATGATCTGGGAGGAGCTGGCCGCCTTCGCGCAGGAAGGGGAGCTCCCGGAGCCGTCGGAGCAGAATTATTCCGAGCTGGTCAGCCGGTTCTTTTTTCTTGCCCGGAACCCGGTCAGCGCCGCCAGTCAGATCAGAGGGCTTGCGGAGGCGCTTCATGTTTCGGAAAGCACGCTTTCCAAACGCTTCCGCCGGGAAACGGGGATCACGCCGGGCGCCTATCTGAACCGGCTTGTCCTGGACCGGGCCTGCCGGCTGCTGCTTTCCGGTGAGATGAGCATCGCGGAGGTAGCGGAACGGCTCGGCTTTTCCGACCAGTTTTATTTTACCAAATATTTCAGACGGCAGATGAGCATGACCCCGAGCGCCTATCGGAAGCTGATGCGCAGGGGATAAAGACAGCGTAAGGAGAGCGGCATGCATTACGGTTTTTATGAATTGATCCTTTATTTTTTCCTGTATTCCTTTCTGGGGTGGTGCGCGGAGATCGCCTACGCGGCGGTGCGGCATAAGCGGTTTCTGAACCGGGGATTTCTGAACGGCCCGTTCTGTCCCGTTTACGGCTTCGGCATGGTGCTGATCCTGATCTTTTTCGGGCCGGAGCTGGATTCCTTCCTGTTTCTCGCCATCGGCTGCGGCGTGGTGGCCGTGGTCCTGGAATTTTTCACGGGAATGCTGATGGAGCGGCTGTTTCACTGTAAATGGTGGGATTACTCCGGCTATAAGAGCAGTCTTGGCGGCTATGTGTGCCTGCCTTTTTCCTGTCTCTGGGGCCTGGGAGCCGCCGCCTGTCTCACCTTTCTTCAGCCCTGGCTGATCCGGCTGTTTCTGTTCCTCCCCCAGTGGGCGGAAAGGACGCTCGCGATCGTCATGACGCTTTTGTGTCTGGCGGATTTCCTGTCCGTTGCCGGAACGATCCGCAGGGTACAGAGAAAAAGCCGGATCGAGGAGATCGCCTCCGGCATGCAGAAGGTCTCCAACCGGGTGGGAGGAGCCATTGCAGGCAGCATCATTAAAAGAATGACCCGCGCCTTCCCGAACCTGTCGGAAAAAGGGGAGAACAGCCTGTTCGCGGTTCGGGTGAAAAGGGAAAAAAGCGGCGTCTTCGCGGAGGGCTGCGGCTTTTACAAGCTGGTCTGGCTGTTTTTCATCGGCGCTTTCCTCGGGGATATCGCGGAAACCATCTTCTGCCGGATCACCATGGGCTACTGGATGAGCCGAAGCAGCGTGGTGTACGGGCCCTTCAGCGTGGTCTGGGGCATCGGCGTGGTGGTGCTCACCATGATGCTTCACCGTTACCGGGATAAGAGCGACCGCTATATCTTCATCTTCGGAACGGTGGTGGGCGGCGCTTATGAATATATCTGCAGCGTGTTTACGGAGATCGTGTTCGGGACCGTCTTCTGGGACTACAGCAAGCTTCCCTTCAATCTGGGAGGCCGGATCAACCTGCTTTACTGCTTTTTCTGGGGCGTGGTTTCCGTGGTCTGGATCCGGAATCTGTATCCGCCCCTGTCCCGGCTGATTGAAAAGATCCCCAGAAAGCCCGGCATCGTCGTCACCTGGATCCTGGTGGTCTTTATGGCGTTTGACATGCTGGTCTCTTCCATGGCCCTGACCCGCTACAGCGCCAGATACCTGGGAGAGGAGCCGCGGACTGCCGCGGAAAGGCTGCTGGACGAACGCTTCCCCGATGAACGGATGGAAAAGATCTATCCCAAGGCGATCATCCGGGCGGTGAGCGGCGATTCCGCGCCGCCGAAGCCGGATTCCCTGCCGCAGGGCCCGACGGAGTGAAAAAAAACAGAAGCGGGGCGGAGCGGTCCGCCCGGAAGGAGAGCAGCATGGTACCTGTACTTGCCAGAATGGCGGTGATCATCAAGGCTGATCACGATACCAACGTGATCACGGGAAATTATGAAATGGCTTATATCTGCGGCCTGATGAGCCGCTTCGTGGGGATTCCCGCGCAGGCTTTTGAAACTCCGGAGGCCATGCGGGAAAACACGCTCGCGGCGCTTTCCGGATACCGTCCGGCGGACGGCCGGGAGAAAAACCTTCTCCGGATGCTGGACGCCTATCAGCCGGAGGCCGCGTACGACGATCAGGTAAGAGAGCTTTACCGGATGGGGCTGGAAGAGGACAGGCCCTGGCAGAAGTAAGGAAAGGAACCAGACGTTTATGAAGCAGAAACGGATCCTGCTTATCACCACCGGAGGCACCATCGCCTCCCATATGACCAGCCACGGGCTGGTTCCCACACTGACCGCGGAGGATATTCTGGAGGTGCTTCCCGATATGGGAAAGCGCTGTCAGCTGGAAGCGAAGAATCTGTTCCGGATCGACAGCACCAATATGACCCCGGAGCACTGGAAGCGGATCGCGGGAGAGATTAAGGCGCATTACCTGGAATACGACGGCTTTATCATCTGCCACGGGACGGATACCATGGCCTATACGGCGGCGGCCCTGTCCTATATGATCCAGGATTCCCCCAGGCCCATCGTTCTCACCGGCTCCCAGCGACCGCTGGAAACGGAGATCTCCGACGCGCGCATGAACCTCAGAGACAGCATTCTGTATGCCCTTGACGATGCCTCCTGCGGCGTCTGCCTGGTATTCGGCGGCAAGATCATCGCCGGAACCAGGGCCAAAAAGACCAAGAGCATGAGCTACAACGCCTTTTCCAGCATCAACTATCCGGAGCTTGCCGTCATGCGCGACGAGCATCTGGTACGCTATATCCAGCCGAAAAAGCCGGAGGGCGGACCGGTTTTTTATACGGAAATGGACCCGAGGGTGTTTCTCCTCAAGCTTACGCCCGGGATCTCGCCCCTGATCCTTTCCGATATTTTCTCCCGGTATGACGGCCTGATCGTGGAAAGCTTCGGCGTGGGCGGCATTCCGGACAGCATCCTGCAGGAATTTGAACATCAGCTGAAAAAATACGGAACCCGGAAAGCGGTGGTGATGACCACTCAGGTAACCTATGAGGGAAGCAATATGGGCGTCTATGAGGTGGGAAAGCGCGTGCAGGACAAGTTCCCCCTTCTGGAGGCCCGCGATATGAACCTGGAAGCGGTTTTCACCAAGCTCATGTGGATCCTTGGCTGCCGTCCGGAAAGCCATGAGCAGGTGCGGGAGATGTTTTACCGGACCATCAATTATGATATCTTCTGCTAAGCGGCCCCTTTTTGTGAATATTTTCCACCTGTGCTTCATATACTTTTATACAGGAACCGGGACATGCGGGGAAGCCTCCCCATGCCCATAAAGCAGACTGAAAAAGGAAGCGGGAAGCCGCTTCGGATCGGAGGACAGGTTTATGCCGAGAGGGAGAAAAAAGCTGACGCTGGAGGAAAAGATCCGGGAGACGCAGCAGTCCATCTATAATCTGGAAAACAGGACGCAGGAGCTGTACGAACAGCTGCAGGAGCTTTTGGAGGAGCAGAAGAGACAGGAGCTGGAAAAGCTTTCCGACGCGCTGAACGAGGCCGGCGTTTCCGTGGAGGAGGTGCTGGAGCAGCTGCGGACGCAGGAGGACGGGGCGCAGGCCGCGCATATCGCCTGAAATCCCGGACAGAGCGCGCAGGACCGCGCATATTGCCTGAGACCGGGCAAAGCGCAGGCCGCGGGGAAGAAGACCCGCCGGCGTTTTACGCCGATTGACATAACGAAAAAAAGGACGGGGCGTCAGCCATACTGCTTTGGCTGACGCCCCGTCCGCGCTCATCTGGACGGATTGTACCGGGAGGTTCCCACATACTGCGTGTTCACCTTTTTCCCGTCCTGATAGGTGGTAAAATAGGTCTTCGCGGAAAGGCTTCCCGTTTCCTCTGACCAGAGCTTAAAGCTCCGGCCGTTCAGATCCTGATCCCAGACCAGACAGTTCACGATCAGATTTTTTCCTTTCGTTGTATAGGCCTGCAGGATAACGGGAGCGGAATAGTCGTTCCGAAACCGCAGATCCTTGCTCCCTTTGGAAATGGCCGCATCCAGACCCAGCGGAAGATAATGGACCGGCATGCTGTGGGGATGCCGCTCCAGAACCGTAAGTCCTGCGTTTTTCACCGCGTTATAGACCGTGGACGACACCTGGCAGATGCCGCCGCCGATCACGGGAACGGTTTTTCCGTTCACGTAGCCGTCCGCAGAGCGGTAGCCGTTGGCGGCGGTGCGGGGCTTGATGGCGGTGCTGACGGAAACCTCCTGGCCGGGCATGACGACCATATTGTTCAGATGCCCGGAGGCCACTTTAAGATTGGTGATCCGGTTGGAGGAGCTGGTGGAAAAGCTGGTGGTGCAGGAGCCCGCTTTTACAAAATCCGAACTGTAGCTTATCTCTCCGTCGATCACCACGGGCGACACGTATTCGTCGGTCAGCTCCAGCGCAAGCGTCTGCGGCGTCCCGGCCGCGAACTGCTGCTGAAGCGTGGTCAGGATCCAGGCCTTTACATTATCCTTCAGCTGATAGTAGACCTGGCCGGAGGTGCGGACATAGCTGCCCTCCCCGTTGTCAAACAGAGAGATTTCCCCTTCCGCCACCTGGCTTTTCAGCTGCTCGTTGATGGAGGAGAGGAACACGTCGATCACCGCGCTGTCGCCGATCACGCACTGGCGGACGCCGCCGTCATCGGACAGAAAGACCGGATAGTCCTTCATCATGCCGATCCCCATGGCCCAGGACTGGCCGTTCCGGGAAAGCACGACGGCCTGGTTCAGCCAGCCGGCGTCGATGTATCTGTCGTCGGACACGAAGGTGGTAAGCCCGCCTGCAGGCAGGGCCTGGGCGGCGGACAGAGGAAGCGGCACAGAAAACAGAAGGCAGGCCGCAAGCGCCGCAGAAACGATTTTCTTTTTCATGGCATAATCATCCTTTCCGATCTTTCCTTTTTTTCATTCAGGCGGACGTTTTCTCCGCGTTGGCCGCAGGCTCTGTCTCTGTCTCCTGTCTGTCCGCGCCTCCCTGGACGGGCTTCAGCCGGGCCGCCTCGTCCAGCTCTTTTTTCAGGTTCTTCTGCGCGGTGGAGAGCATCAGCTTGATCCGGTTCAGCTGGTTTACCTCGCTGGCTCCGGGATCGTAGTCGATGGCCACCACGTTGGATTTTGGATAGCGTCTGCGCAGCTCCTTGATAACTCCCTTGCCCACCACATGGTTCGGCAGGCAGCCGAAGGGCTGGGTGCAGACGATGTTGTTGGTGCCGCTCTTGATCAGCTCCACCATCTCGCCGGTGAGGAACCATCCTTCGCCGGTCTGGTTTCCGATGGAAACGATGGGCTCCGCATAGGATGCGATGGTTTCGATCCTGGTGGGCGCATGGAAATGCTCCGACCTTTCAAAGGCCTTCCTGGCGGCGGAACGCATCCATTCCATGGCCCGGATGCCCGCTCTGGCGGCAAGAGCAGTCTTTTTGCTGGTCCCGAAATGATCCGCCTTGTACAGCTGGTTGTAGAAGCAGTAGAACATGAAGTCCAGAAGATCCGGGACCACGGCCTCCGCCCCTTCGGCCTCCAGAAGCTCCACCAGATGGTTGTTGGCAGCGGGAGCGAATTTTACCAGGATCTCGCCCACGATGCCCACGCGGGGCTTTCTCACATCGGAGATGGGGATCCGGTCGAAGTCCTCGATCATCTGCCGGCACATTTTAAAGAAGGTGGGAATGCCGGGGCGCTTTGAGGTAAGGAAGGTCCTGCATTTTTCGACCCATTTCCGGTGACATTCCTCCACGCTTCCGGGCGTCAGCTCGTAAGGACGCATCCGGTAGACGCAGCGCATGAAAATATCTCCGAACACCGCACCGTACACCGCGCGGATCAGGAGGTTCGCGTCCAGCTTAAAGCCGGGATTGCTCTCGATGCCCGCCATGTTGATGGAAATGACGGGAACCTGCTCCAGTCCGGCCTTTGCCAGGGCGCGGCGGATGAAGCCCACATAGTTGGTGGCGCGGCAGCCGCCTCCGGTCTGCGTCATGACCACGGCCACCTTGTTCACGTCATATTTGCCGGAAAGCAGGGCGTCCATGATCTGTCCCACCACGATCAGGGAGGGATAGCAGGCGTCGTTGTTCACATATTTCAGTCCCATGTCCACGGCGCGGCGGTTGTCGTTGTCCATGACCTCCACATGATAGCCGCACACATTGAAGACGCTCTCCAGAAGCTCGAAATGGATCGGAGACATCTGAGGGCAGAGGATGGTGTAATCCTTTCTCATCTCCTCCGTGAAGACCACGCGTTCCAGAGCCGTGGAACGGATCTCCCGTTTTTCCTGCTTCTTTTCCTTCTCCCGGATGGCGGCGAGAAGGGAGCGTACGCGGATCCTTGCCGCGCCCAGGTTATTGACCTCGTCGATCTTCAGACAGGTATAGATCTTGTCGGAGCCGGAGAGGATATCGTTCACCTGATCGGTGGTCACGGCGTCCAGGCCGCAGCCGAAGGAATTGAGCTGGATCAGGTTCAGATCGTCTCTTGTGCGCACGAAGGCGGCCGCCGCATACAGTCTGGAATGGTACATCCACTGATCGGATACGATGAGCGGACGGTTCACGCAGCCCAGATGCGCCACGGAATCCTCGGTGAGCACGGCAAGCCCGTAGGAGGTGATCAGCTCCGGAATGCCGTGGTTGATCTCCGGGTCCAGGTGATAGGGCCGGCCAGCAAGGACGATGCCCTGCTTATGGTTGTTCTCCAGCCAGGCAAGGACCTCCTCGCCTTTTTTCTTAATATCCTCATGGGAAGCGGCCATTTCCTCCCAGCCGGCCGCCGCGGCCCGGCGGACCTCCTCCGCGGGGAGCTCCTTAAATTCTTTGATCAGGGCTTCCGTGGCGATCTCCAGGCTGGTGAACGCCATAAAGGGATTGCGCAGCACCGCCTCGCCCCGGCCGATCTCCTCCACATTGTTCTTGATGTTTTCCGAATAGGAGGTGACGATGGGGCAGTTGTAATGATTGTTCGCGCCCTCCGTTTCGTTCCTTTCATAAAACAGAGCGGGATAGAAGATGAAATCCACGTTCTGTTTAATCAGCCAGGCCACATGCCCGTGGGCCAGCTTGGCCGGATAGCATTCCGATTCGCTGGGAATGGACTCGATGCCCAGCTCATAAATGGCATGGGTGGAGCTGGGGGAGAGCACCACCTGATAGCCCAGCCTGGTAAAAAAGGTATACCAGAACGGATAGTTTTCATACATGTTCAGCACTCTGGGAATACCCACCCGGCCTCTCCAGGCCCTGTCGGCGGACAGAGGCTCGTAGGAGAACAGCCGTTTCAGCTTGTATTCAAACAGGTTCGGCACCTGGCTGGGATTCTTCGGCTTTCCCAGTCCCCGTTCGCAGCGGTTGCCGGAGATGTACTGGCGGCCGCCGGAAAACCGGTTGATGGTGAGCCTGCAGTTATTGGTGCAGCCCCTGCATTTGGCCATGCTGGTCTCAAATTCCAGGGAATTGATCTGATCGATGGTCAGCATGGTGGTCTGATAGCCCGTGGTATAGTTGTCCCTGGCGATCAGGGCCGCGCCGAAAGCGCCCATGATGCCGGCGATGTCCGGGCGGATCGCCTCGCAGCCGGCGATCTTTTCAAAGCTTCTCAGGACCGCGTCGTTGTAGAAGGTTCCGCCCTGCACCACGATCTGGCTTCCCAGCTCGGAGGCGTCGGACACCTTGATGACCTTGAACAGCGCGTTTTTGATGACGGAATAGGCAAGACCGGCGGAAATGTCGGAAACCTCGGCTCCTTCCTTCTGCGCCTGCTTCACCTTGGAATTCATGAAAACCGTGCAGCGGGTTCCCAGATCGATGGGATGCTCTGCGAACAGGGCCGCCTTCGCGAAATCCTGCACGCTGTAATTCAGAGACTTCGCAAAGGTCTCGATGAAGGAGCCGCAGCCGGAGGAGCAGGCCTCGTTTAACTGCACGCTGTCCACGGTGCCGTTTTTGATCTTGATGCACTTCATGTCCTGCCCGCCGATGTCCAGGATGCAGTCCACCTGGGGATCGAAGAAGGCGGCGGCATGATAATGGGCCACCGTTTCCACCTCGCCGTCGTCCAGCAGGAAGGCGGCCTTCATCAGCGCCTCCCCGTATCCGGTGGAGCAGGAGCGCACGATGCGTACGCCTCTGGGAAGCTGCGCGTAGATATCCTGGATCGCGCCGATGGCGGTCTTTAACGGGCTTCCGTTGTTGTTGCTGTAGAAGGAATAGAGGAGGGAGCCGTCCTCGCCCACCAGGGCGACCTTCGTGGTGGTGCTTCCCGCGTCGATGCCAAGGAAGCAGTTGCCCTCATAATCCTCCAGAGGCGCGGTCTTCACGCAGTGGCTGTCATGCCGCTCCCGGAACGCTTCGTATTCCGCATCCGAAGCGAAAAGCGGCTCCATGCGCTCCACCTCAAATTCCATTTTGATGCCGCCGGAGAGCTTATCGATCATCTCCCGCATGGAAAACGCCACTTCCTCCTTACAGTTCATGGCGGATCCCATGGCTGCGAACAGGTGGGAATGATCCAGCTCGATGGTATGCTCCTGATCCAGCTTCAGGGTGCGGATGAAGGCCTTTTTCAGCTCGGAGAGAAAATGAAGAGGCCCGCCCAGAAAAGCCACATGGCCGCGGATCGGTTTGCCGCAGGCAAGTCCGCTGATGGTCTGATTGACCACCGCCTGAAAAATGGAGGCGGACAGATCCTCCTTGGTCGCCCCTTCGTTGATCAGGGGCTGGATATCCGATTTGGCGAACACGCCGCAGCGTGCCGCGATGGTATAAAGAGACTTGTAATCCTTCGCGTATTCGTTCAGCCCCGCCGCGTCTGTCTGCAGAAGAGAGGCCATCTGATCGATAAAGGAGCCGGTGCCGCCGGCGCAGATGCCGTTCATCCGCTGCTCCACGTTGCCGTTTTCAAAATAAATGATCTTCGCGTCCTCGCCGCCAAGCTCGATCGCCACGTCCGTTTTCGGAGCCAGCTCCTGCAGGGCGGTGGATACGGAAATGACCTCCTGAACAAAGGGAACGCCCAGATGGTTGGCAAGCGTCAGCCCGCCGGAGCCTGTGATCATCGGGTGCAGGGTCAGATTTCCCAGCTTTTCCTGCCCCTCCTGAAGAAGCTCCGTCAGGGTTTCCTGTATATTTGCAAAATGCCTTTTATAGTCGGAAAAAAGAATGTGGTGCGCTTCATCCAGTATGGCGATCTTGACCGTCGTGGAACCGATATCGATCCCGAGACTGTAAGACCTTCCGCCTTCGGAAAGGGAAGTTTTCGTGCTGCTCATAAATTCCATTATCTTCCTTTCTTCTTATTAAATGTGTTTTCGACCAACTGTTACATTATACGACACGGCTAACGGAAAAGCAACTAAAGAACCTGCTAAAAACCTGTCCCGCAACCGGCCGCCGATTGTGCAGAAATCGCAGAACCGGGCGCGGCCGCGCCGTTTTCCGGCCTCCTTCGGATCCCTTCCCGGCAAATATTAAGTTTTTATAACTTTTCTTAAAAAGACAAAGCGTCCGTTTACTTTTGCCTGCCATGATGATAAAATGGCTGTTGAACGACAGCGCGCGGCGCGGATAAAAGGAGCTTATGCAATGATGGGAAACGGTTTTTCCGGTAAATTTGAAAGAAAGTTCGGCAGATACGCGATCCCGAACCTTTCGCTGTATCTGGTGATCTGTTATGCGGTAGGGTATCTGATCTATATTGTCAACCCCGCTTTTCTGGGTTATCTCACCCTGGACCCCTTCAAGATCTTTCTGCGCGGACAGATCTGGCGGCTTGTGACCTGGGTGGTGATCCCGCCGGATACCTCGAATCTCTTTTTCGTTCTGATCACGCTGGTATTTTATTATTCCATCGGGACGCAGCTGGAACGGGTGTGGGGAACTTACCGCTACAATGTGTATCTGTTTTCCGGCATGCTGTTCACCGTACTCGGGAGCCTTATCCTGTTTGCGATCTGCCTGATCTCCAAAGCGGCTGAGGTCCCGCTCGGAACGGAATCCGTCTATCTGCTCGGAAGCGGGACGGCGGTTTATTTCGGCGCGTTTTCCACCTACTACATCAATATGTCGATCTTCCTCGCCTATGCGGCCACCTTCCCGGACATGCAGGTGCTTCTCATGTTCGTGATCCCCATCCGGGTCAAATGGCTGGGAATCATCTACGCGGCCCTGCTGATCTTCTCCGCCCTTTCCGGCGGCGTCGTGACCTGGGTGGTGATCGGCTCCTCCCTGCTCAACTTCATCGTGTTTTTCGTTACCGGCAGGAACCGCATCCACATGTCGCCGAAGCAGATGCGCCGCAGGCATGAATTCCGGCGGCAGACCCGCGCCTCGAACCATGTCACCAAGCACAAATGCGCGGTCTGCGGCAGGACGGAAGAGGACGACCCCACGCTGGAATTCCGTTTCTGCTCCAAGTGCTACGGAAATTATGAATACTGCCAGCACCACCTTTATACCCATGTGCACGTGAAGCCGCCGCATGAGGTGAAATAGAGCTTCCGGAGCGGCTTCACTGACCGCGCTCCGGCATGGAGGAAAAATATGACACAGGAAATGGATTTTGCCGCCCGTCTGGAAAAAATAAAACAGCTTGCCAGAAACCAGGGCGGAATGATACAGGAAAAGCAGGTGCGGGACGCATTTGCAGACATGCATTTTGACGAAGGCCAGATGAAGCTGGTCTTCGATTATCTTGCCGGACAGAAGATCGGGATCGGAGAGCCGCTGAATCCGGAGGATTATCTGAGCGAAGAGGAGATCGACTGGCTGGATTCCTATCTGGAAAGCCTGACCGGACTTGCGGAGCTTTCCGACGGAGAAAAGGAAGCGGTCCTCCTGTCCGCCATGGCGGGAGACGGGGACGCCAGACGCAGGCTGACGGAAATCTTCCTTCCCCAGGTCGTCGATATCGCCAGACTGTACGCCGGACAGGGCGCTCTGCTGGAGGATCTGATCGGAGAGGGGAACGTGGCCCTTTCCATAGCGGTGCAGATGCTGGAAACCGCTGAAAATGCGTCCGAGGCGGAGGGTCTGATCGGAAGCATGATCATGGAGGCCATGGAAAACCATATCGCGGAAAATACGCAGCAGGCGCAGACGGGACAGAAGATCGCCGACAAGGTAAACCGGGTGGCCGACCAGGC
>DXDD01000022.1 GCA_019115665.1 Candidatus Eisenbergiella pullistercoris
GAAAACCATATCTCCTGATCCGATAGTCCTTATAATAACGGTAAGGAAGCGCATACAGATAGGATTCCTCCGGCATGGTCTGATGAAAGGCCGTATCAAAAACTGCCACCATCGGCACGGACGGCATAAGCGCCTCACAGGCCTCAATCCCGATCAGATTGGCAGGATTATGCAAGGGAGCAAGATCACTGCAGTCCGCGATTGCCTTTTTCACCTCATCCGTAATCAATGTCGCTTTGGAAAAATTTTCTCCTCCATGAACGATCCTGTGTCCTACCGCGCCGATTTCCGACAAATCCTTTACCGCGCCGTTTTCCGGATCCGTAAGCGCCTTCAGCACCATGCTGATGGCTTCCTTATGATCGCTCATCCTGGATTCTGTGATCCATTTCTTTCCGCCGGCAGGCGTACACACCAGCCGGCTTCCATCAATCCCGATTCTTTCGCAGAGTCCCTTCGCGATGAGCTTCTCGCTCTGTGAGTCGATCAGCTGAAATTTCAGCGAAGAACTGCCGCAGTTTATTACCAGAATATTCATTGCCTACCTCATATCTGCCGCCTCTTCGGCGGCACCGAAACCCTTATAAAAACCATTTTCCCCAGTTATTTTTCAGTATTTACGCAAGTTGCGCCTGAACCGCCGTCAACGCGACTACGCCCACGATATCCTCCCAGTCGCATCCTCTGGAAAGGTCGTTTACAGGCTTGGCAATTCCCTGCAGCATCGGTCCGTAGGCTTCCGCCTTGCCAAGACGTTCAACCAGCTTGTAACCGATATTTCCAGCATCCAGATTCGGGAAAATCAGCACGTTGGCCTTGCCTGCCACGTCACTTCCGGGAGCCTTGGATTTTGCCACCTTCGGAACCAGTGCCGCATCCGTCTGCAGTTCTCCATCCAGCGTCAGATGAGGATACTCCTCATGAGCGATCTCCACCGCTTTCACAACCTTGTCCACCAGCGCATGATGGGCGCTTCCCTTTGTGGAATGAGAAAGCATGGCAATAATGGGCTTTGCGCCAATGAGCTGCTTAAAACTCTTTGCGCTTGTATCCGCAATCGCAGCCAGTTCTTCAGAGGTGGGATCCTGATTCAGTCCGCAGTCTGCGAACAGGAAGGTTCCGTGCTCTCCATATTCGCAGTCCGGCACATCCAGAATGAAAAATGCGGATACCAGCTTCACTCCGGGCGCCGTCCGCAGAATCTGCAGGGACGGACGAAGCACATCTGCCGTCGCATGACACGCGCCTGCCACCATGCCGTCCGCGTCATTGGCCTTAACCATAACCACGCCGAAAGTCAGCGGATCGTCCAGAAGCTTCTTCCTTGCTTCCTCCAGCGTCATTCCTTTTGCCTTTCTTGTTTCATACAGAAGCTGGGCATATTCTTCAAACTTTTCCGTTTTGGTGGGATCCACCACCTTAACTCCCGTCAGATCCACTTCCAGCCAGCCCGCGCCGTCCATGATCTTCTCTTCATTGCCCACCATGATGATGTTTGCAATCCCCTCTTCCAGCACATGAGCCGCCGCAATCAGCGTCCTCTTGTCGTTCGTTTCGGGCATGACAATCGTTTTCTTGTCAGATCTCGCTTTCTCTTTGATGATGTCAATATAAGACATGGTTTTCTACTCCTTTCCTCATTTCCGTTTTCTTCTACCTTCCGTCTTTGTCTGCTTAAAATTATAACGGAATTTTCCATTGTATACAAGTTTCTTTTCCTGATTTTATTGCACAAAATCTTGCACAAACCGCAGTTTTCCCGCTTTTCCGTTTCCTGCGGACGGCATTTTGCCCTGAAAATCCGGGGATCCCCTTCCGCCTCTGTTCAAATCGCCGCATTCATGCTATGATAAAGCCCGAAACTGCAGAAAAAGAAACGCAGAAGGGAGACCTCCGGCCATGACCGTCACAGGGATCATCGCGGAATATAATCCGCTTCACAAAGGACACGAATATCAGCTTGCCGAAGCCCGCCGCCTGACCGGGGCCGATTATGTGGCCGTGGTCATGAGCGGCTGCTTCACGCAGCGCGGCACGCCTGCCGTCCTGGATAAATACGAGCGGACGCGCATGGCGCTCTCCTGCGGCGCGGATCTCGTTCTGGAGCTTCCGGTACGGTTTTCCTGCGCCAGCGCGGAATATTTCGCCTCCGGGGCGGTTTCTGTCCTGAACAGTCTGGGCTGCGTGGACTGGCTCTGCTTTGGAAGCGAATGCGGGGACACGGAAGCCATCCGCCGGGCCGCTTCCCTTCTGGCCGAAGCGGAGACCTCGCCGGAATACCGGCAGAGACTTCGCAGCGCTCAGAAAGCCGGCCTGTCTTTCCCCGCCGCAAGAAGCCTTGCTCTGGAAGCCTTCCCCGGCCTGGAGCCCTCCCTTTTCAGCCTTCCCAACAACATTCTCGGAATCGAATACTGCAGGGCGCTTTCCGTCCGGCACAGCTCCATCCGGCCCCTTGCCATTTCCCGGAAGGGGGATTATCACGACACACGGCTGCGGGAGTCGGAGGGAACCGTCTTCAGCTCCGCCTCCGCCATCCGGGCCGCCCTGTCGCAGGAAGCATCCGGAGAGAAGCTTATCTGCACAGAAGGAAGCTCTGCCGGGAAAGACAGTTCCGCGGCGGCAGCCCAAAAGCTTCGCCGCAGCCTTCCGGACGCTTCCTTCCGGCTGCTGTTCGGCCGTCAGGACGGTAGAGGGATCCTGACGGAAGAGGATTTTTCCCTGCCTCTGCGCTGCCGGCTGCTGCAGCTTCTGGAAGCTAATGCTCTGCCTGAAAAGGCCGGATCGCTCACCGATTTTGCGGATATCAGTCCCGCGCTTGCGGACAAGATCGAAAAGCAGCTTTATCTTTTTTCCGGCTGGAAGGATCTCTGCGGACTGCTGCATTCCAGAGACCTCCCCTACGCGCGCGCGTCCCGGGCCCTCTGCCACATCCTTCTGGATCTCCGCCAGGACGGCCTGGATCAGAGCAAGGCGGAAGGGTTTCCGGTCTATCTGAGAATGCTCGGCTTCTCCAGACGCGCCCTGCCGCTTCTCTCCGAAATCAAAAAAAGGGCAGCCTCCCCTCTGCTTTCCCGCCTTACGGCTGCAAAGGAACAGCTCCCCGAAACGCTCCTGCCGCTTCTGACAGAAGAAATCAGGGCCTCCCATATCTACCAGGCCGCCGTCAGCGGCAGATATGGAACGCCCTTCTTAAATGAATATCAGAGACAGATGATCAGTTTTTAAAGCTGTGGATAGGCGCGGGGATCCTTCCCCTTCTGCCCACAAAGGCCTCGCAGCCGAAGGAATTGACCGGCATGATGGGCGCATGGCCAAGAAGACCGCCGAACTCCGCGTGGTCCCCCACCGTCTTTCCGATCACGGGAATCAGACGCGCCGCCGTGGTCTTCTGATTGACCATGCCGATGGCCATCTCATCCGCGATGATCCCGGAAATGGTGGACGCCTTCGTATCTCCCGGGATGGCGATCATGTCAAGGCCGACCGAGCAGACGCAGGTCATGGCCTCCAGCTTCTCCAGGGAAAGCGCGCCGGCGGAAACCGCGTCGATCATGCCCTGATCCTCGCTCACGGGAATGAACGCGCCGCTTAATCCTCCCACATAGGAGGACGCCATGACGCCGCCCTTTTTCACCTGATCGTTCAAAAGCGCCAGCGCCGCCGTGGTTCCGGGCGCTCCCGCATGCTCCAGGCCGATCTCGCACAGGATATCCGCCACGCTGTCGCCGATGGCCGGCGTGGGCGCAAGGGACAGATCCACAATGCCGAAGGGAATGTTCAGCCGCTCGGAGGCTTCCTTTGCCACCAGCTGCCCCACTCTCGTTACCTTAAAGGCCGTTTTCTTGATCGTTTCGCAGAGCACCTCAAAGCTCTCTCCACGCACCTTTTCCAGCGCCGTCTTCACAACGCCCGGGCCGCTGACGCCCACGTTGATCACCTGGTCCGCCTCCGTCACGCCGTGAAACGCTCCCGCCATGAACGGATTGTCATCCGGCGCGTTGCAGAAGGCCACCAGCTTCGTGCAGGCGGAGGAATCCGTATCCGCCGTCAGATGAGCCGCTTCCAGGATGATCTCTCCCATCAGGCGCACCGCATCCATATTGATGCCGGTCTTCGTGGAGCCCAGGTTTACGGAACTGCACACCCGCTCCGTAGTGGAGAGCGCCAGCGGAATGGAGCGGATCAGCAGCTCGTCCGCAGGCGTCATCCCCTTGGACACCAGAGCGGAATAGCCGCCGATGAAATTCACTCCCACCTGCTTCGCCGCCCGATCAAGCGTCTGCGCGATCCGCACAAAATCCTCCTTACAGCGGCAGGAGGCGCTTCCGATCAGCGCCGCAGGCGTTACGGAGATCCTCTTGTTTACAATCGGGATCCCGAACTCCGCCGAAATCTCCTCCCCGGTCTTCACCAGATTCTCCGCCGCATGCGTGATCTTGTCATAGATCTTCCGGTTCAGCGCGTCCGCATCGGAATCAATGCAGTCGAGAAGGCTGATCCCCAGCGTGATGGTGCGCACGTCCAGATTCTCCTTCTCGATCATCTTGTTGGTCTCGTTCACTTCAAATATGTTGATCATGCCGTCCTCCGTTCAGATCCTGTGCATCTGGCTGAAAATTTCCTCGCTCTGACACTTGATGATCACGCCGATCTGTTCTCCCAGCTGCGTCAGCTCCTCCGCGATCTCCCCGAAGCTCTTCTCCGCCCGGTTCATGTCCACGATCATCATCATGTTGAAATATTCCTGCACGATCGTCTGGCTGATATCCAGGATATTGATGTTGTTCTGCGCAAGATAGGTACATACCCTCGCAATGATACCCACGGTATCGTGTCCGACTACTGTAATGATGGTTCTTTTCATTCCTCTGCTCCTTCTGCCGCCAACGGCGGCATCTTATTCTGGAGAAATCAGCCGCAAGGCTGATTTCCAGGACGAAAGCCAGAGGCTTTCGTCCGCTGCTCCTCCTGCCGCCAAAGGCGGCATCTTATTCTGGTCCTTCTGCCGTCCAAAGCGGCATCTTATTCTGGTTCTCACGCGATCTCGATCACCGCGGAGGGTTCGCTTCTCTTCGCCACCTGAATCGGAAAATCGCCCGCCCTGTACGGATTGTCCGCCTGGTCGATCTCCAGCCGCACCGTTTCATAGGCCAGCTGGGGCAGGTTGTTTTCCCTGCTCAGATGTCCCAGGACAATATATTTCAGCTTATCATGCAGCAGCCGCCCCAGAAGCCGCCCGGAATTTTCATTGGACAGATGGCCCCTGTCCCCCAGGATCCGCTGCTTTAACGGATAGGGGTACGGCCCCACCTGGAGCATGTTCACATCATGATTGGCCTCCAGAAGAAGGGCGTCCATTCCCCTCAGGCACTCCACCGTATAGTCGTTGTAGGTGCCAAGGTCCGTCACCACTCCGATCTTCTGTTTTCCGCAGGAAAACCGGTACGCCACCGGATCCGCCGCATCATGGGAGATCCGCATGGGATTCACCGTCATATCCTTGATGGTAAGGCTTTCGTCCGCCCTTACCGTCTGAAACAGGCTTTCATCGATCGCCCCCAGGTTTCTGCAGCGGCAGATGGCCTCCACCGTTTTGGGCGTGGCATAGATCGGCACATTATATTTTCTGGAAAAAACGCCCAGCCCGCTGATGTGGTCGCTGTGCTCATGGGTGATGAAAACCGCGTCCAGGATACGGGGATCGATCCCCAGGCTGTGAAGCCCTTCTTCCGTCCGCTTTCTGCTGATCCCCACATCCACCAGAACATGGGTGGTATCCGTCCCCACATAAATGCAGTTTCCGCTGCTGCCGCTGGCAATGCTGCATAATCTCATCGTGATCTTCTCTCCTTTGTCCGGATGAACGCTTTTCCCGCGGCCGGGCCCTTTTCGTCTTCAGAAGTTCTTCTCCGCCGCAGGGGCCTTTTCCGCCTGCTGAAGTTCTTCTCCGCCGCAAGGGCTTTTTTCGTCTGCCGAAGCTCTTCTCCGCCGCAGGGGCCTTTCCGCACGTTCCGTACTAATATGCCACATTCTGCCGGTTTCTGCAAGCCTCTGATCCATTCCGGCGGTTAAAAAACGAAAAAAGTGCTGCTGTTCACAGTAACTGAGATCTTTTGAAGGCGCCCTGAGGCCGCTTCCGGAAACGCAAAGCTTTTGTGGGAAGCCTTTCGGGAATGACGGAAGTTTTTCAGCGCCTTTTCAGGCTTCCGAAACCAGGCCGGCATAAGAAAGCCGCCTGTTGCGGGCGGTATCACCTCTCACTACGGGTAAAAAGTCAATTTTCCTGATTCCTGCCGTAGAAAATCCCTTCTCACTACGGGCAAAAAGCCAGTTTTCCTCATTTCGGCCGTAGAACGCCGCTGAAATCTACGGTACAAAAACCAAAATTCCCTGTTTTGGCCGTAGTGAGGATCCCGATCTCCACGAATCAGCAAGTGACCGGCACCGAACTGAACAGCAACCAAAAAGCGGAGCTTCAACCATACAAAAATCCATTTTTCACGGTTGCAGGAGGCCGATCTGCATTTTTGAACCGTATCGAAGCATCTGCCGGACTGCAGCCCGGCACACTGCGACCCGGCACACCCGCAAGCCTCCACGCCACAGCCCGCCGCACCCGCAGGCCGCCACGTCACGCGCCAGCAGACTGCATCCCTCCACACCGCACACCGCACGCCGCACCTGCAGGCCTCCACGCCGCAACCGCAAACCTCCACACCGCACCCGCAAGCCTCCACACCGCACCCGCAAGCCTCCACACCCCCTCACCCGTTTCCCCGGCTGAGGGCCGCGAGGAGCTGCCGTTCGGTCTCCCGGATATCTCCGTTATTTTCAATGACCAGGCTGCAGTGGGCGCGGAATTCCTCCTCGCCAAGCTGGCTTTCAAAGATGCGGCGGATCTTTTCTTCCGGATAGCCTCGGCTTTCCTTCAGGCGGCGCATGCGGACGGCAGGGTCCGCGTGGATGTACCACAGCTCATCCACCACCGCTTCATAACCGCATTCGATGAGAAGCGCCGCCTCCAGGAAGAAGTAGTCGATCTCTCCCTTGCTCCGCTCCTCCTCCACCTGCCGTAAAATATAGCGTCTCACCTCCGGGTGGATGATCCCGTTGACCTGATCCAGCAGGGCAGGATCCGCGAAGATCCGCTCCGCCATTTTTTTCCTGTCGATGGTTCCGTCCGAAGAAAGCACCTTTTTTCCCAGAAGCTCCACCAGCCGTTCATAGCAGGGCTGGCCGGGGAGCTTCACCTCATTTCCCACCTCGTCCGCCAGCAGGACGCGGCAGCGGCAGTGCTTCTGAAGCAGCTGCAGCACCAGGGACTTTCCCGCGCCCACTCCGCCGGTGATTCCGATCAGTTTCATCTTATTTGGCTTCATACCAGTCCTTTCCCGTATGCAGATCCGTTTCCAGCGTTACCGAAAGGCTGGCGGCCGCCTTCATTTCCTCCCTCAGGATCTCAGCCACCTTCTGCCCCTCTCCGGGCGCCGTCTCCACCAGAAGCTCGTCATGGATCTGAAGGATCAGCCTGGATTTCAGCTTTTCCGAATCCAGACGTCTCCAGACGCGGATCATGGCGAGCTTGATGATGTCCGCCGCCGTCCCCTGGATCGGCGCGTTCATGGCCACTCTTTCGCCGAAGGAGCGCTGCATGAAATTGCTGCTCTTCAGCTCCGGTATGGGCCTGCGCCGTCCGAACAGCGTGACGGAATAGCCGTTTTCCTTCGCGAAGGCCACCTCCCTGTCCAGAAAAGCCTTCACGTCCGGATAGGTCCTGAAGTATTCTTCAATGTATTCCGCTGCCTCCTTCCGGGAAATGCTCAGATCCTGGCTCAGACCGAAGGAGCTGATCCCGTAAACAATGCCGAAGTTTACCGCCTTGGCATTGCGCCGCTGCAGATCCGTCACCTCCTCAAAGGGAGTGTGGAACACCTTCGAGGCCGTGATGCGGTGAATGTCCGCGTCCATCCGGTAAGCCTCGATCAGCTGGGCGTCCCCGGACATATGCGCCAGCACGCGCAGTTCAATCTGGGAATAATCCGCGTCCGTGAACACATAGTCCTCCTTCGGAACAAAAGCCTTCCGGATCAGCCTTCCCAGCTCCATGCGCATGGGAATGTTCTGCAGATTCGGCTCCGTGGAGCTGATCCGTCCCGTGGCCGTGATCGTCTGATTCAGGGTGGTATGGATCCTGCCGTCCGGGCCGATGCAGGGAAGAAGGCCGTCCGCATAGGTGGATTTCAGCTTGGAAAGCCCTCTGTATTCCAGGATCTCCGAAGCGATGGGATGCTCCTCCGCCAGCTTTTCCAGCACATCCGCCGCAGTGGAATAGCCCGTTTTGGTCTTCTTTCCGCCGGGAAGCTTCATCTTTCCGAACAGGATCTCTCCCAGCTGTTTGGGGGAATTGATGTTGAATTCCTCCCCGGCCTTCTCATGAATGCTCTTTTCCAGCTCCCCGATCCGTTCCACCAGCGCGCCGCCGTAATCCTTCAGCGCCTGCGGCTGCACCCGGATCCCTTCCATCTCCATCTCATGAAGCACCCTTGTCAGAGGCATCTCGATCTCGGAAAACAGCCGCTCCATACCGGTCTGCCGCAGCTTTTCGGAAAGCACGGGCCAGGCCGCCAGGATGGCGCACGCCGCGCTTCCCGCATACTCCGCAAGCTCCTGCGGCCTGTCCGCAAGGATCTCCTGCCAGCTGCTTTTCCCGAACAGCATGCTCCGTTCCTTCCGCGTAAGCCCCAGATGCTCATGGGCGATATCCGCGATGCTGTAATCGTTTTTCAGCGGATTGAGCAGATAGGCCGCGATCAGCACGTCGAACAGGTGCTCCGTCTCCTTTTCTTCCAGATATCCGTACTGGAACTTGATCTGGAAGGTACTCAGGCGCACGCCCTCCCTCTGAAGGGCGGAAAGCCGCTTTCTCACATAATCCGCGTCGATCTCCTCCGAACGGGTGAGCACCAGCGGCGCTTCCCCGCTCACCGCAAGGGCGAGGGCGGCAAACCCGCTTCCATCATAACGGTTTGAGGCCGTTCCCGCCGAAGCGTTTCCGTCCTCCAGCACCAGAAAAGCTGCCTCTCCTTCCTCTGAAGCCCGGGCGAACATTTTCTCCGCATCCTTCCCGGAAGCGCTCCTGCGGACGGGCGCGGCGTTTTCTCCGCCCGCGGCAGGCTGCTCCTGAAATCTCGCCAGCATGTTTTTAAACTCCAGCCTTACGAACAGCTCATAGGCCGCCGGCGTGAACAGCTCTCCCAGCTTCAGATCCTCCCAGGAAAGAGAAAGCTCCGCCTGCGTATCGATCCTCGCCAGCGTCCGGCTCAGCTCGGCAAGCTCTCTGTTGGCCGCCAGGGATTCCCGGATGCTCTTTTTTGCCACCTCGTCCAGATGCGCGTAAATATTGTCCAGGGAGCCGAAGCGCACCATCAGTTCCTGCGCCGTCTTAGGCCCTACCTTCGGCACGCCGGGGATATTGTCGGAGGAATCGCCCATGAGCGCCTTGAGATCCACGAACTGTTCCGGCGTCACCTGCCACTCCCTTACCACATCCTGCGGATAATAATCCTCGGTCTGCGTCCTTCCCCCCTTCGTTTTCGGGATCCGGATCTTAATATGCTCCCCGGCGATCTGCAGAAGGTCCCTGTCGCCGGAAACCAGGGCCACCTCCATGCCGTCCTTTTCCGCACGCTTCGCCAGGGTTCCCAGGATATCGTCCGCCTCAAGCCCCGCCTGCTCCACGGTGCAGATCCCCATGGCGGCGAGCACCTGCTTCATCACAGGCACCTGCTGTCTCAGCTCCTCCGGCATGGGCTTCCTCGTCCCCTTATATTCCGCGTACAGCTCATGCCGGAAGGTGGGCGCGTGCACGTCAAAGGCCACGGCAAGATAGCCCGGAGCCTCCTCCTCCAGGATCTTGAACAGAATGTTCAGAAAGCCGTAAACCGCATTGGTATGAAGCCCCTCGGCATTGCTCAGGTCAGGCACGCCGTAGAACGCCCGGTTCAGGATGCTGTGCCCGTCGATCAGTACAAGCTTATCGCTCATTTTTTCCAATGTTCCTCCAATCAGAATACCACCGTCGTCATTACAAGGATCACGGCAAGCACCGCGAGCGCCTCAAAATAGTAGAGCCCCCACTGGAGCCTCTCCCGGATCCTCACGTGTCTCTTTGCCACGGCCAGCCGCGCGTAAAGCTCCCTGTTCAGGTTAAAGGCTTCGCCGTCCTCCAGCCGCTGCATCCCCACCGTAACCAGGAACTGAATGCTCAGCTCCTCTCTGCAGGATGCGCATTTCTCCACATGGGCAAGAAAATGCTTCGCCTCTCTGGTTTCCATCCTGCCCCGGATAAAATCCGGAATCAGCTTTTCCGCCGTTTTACAGTCCATCCGGATGTCCCCTTTCCCTGTCTTTTCGCCCGTCCGGGCATTTTCTCTATTACTATACACCAAAATCCGGATTTTTAAAAGGAAAAAGACCGGAGCTCCGGCAGGAAGCGTTCTTCCGTGCCGGAGCTCCGGTCCGTATCTTTTTTTGTTTACAGCATGGCCTTTCCGCGGCAGTAGGTCTGAAGCACCTCATAATCGTCCTCAAGCACCACGATATCCGCGTCATATCCCGCCACAAGCTTTCCCTTGCGGCCGTCCACGCCCAGGCATCTGGCCGGGTTCAGCGTGCAGGCGTTCACCGCCGCGTCAAAGGGAACCATCGCTTCCTCCGCCAGGATCCGAAGCCCCCGGTTCATATGCAGGGTGCTTCCCGCGATCGTATCCGTTCCCACAAGGCGGGCCAGACCGTCCTCTCCGATCTCCACGTCATGACCGCCCAGCTGATAGCCTCCGCCGGGAGGACAGTGCTTGGCGCACAGGGAATCCGTGATCATGATGGCATAGTCCCTTCCCTTTGCCTGAAAATAATTGTTCAGGGCGGCGGGATCCGAATGGCAGCCGTCGCAGATCACCTCGCCGTAAATATCGCGCACCCGGAAGGCCGTGCCCACCAGGCCGGGCTTTCTGTGATGATAGGCCGTCATTCCGTTGTATACATGGGTCATGCTGGTCGCCCCGTTGGCGATCCCGAGAAGCGCCTGCTCATAAGAGGCGGAGGAATGTCCCATGCTGACCACCACGCCTGTCCGGCTGCAGTATTTTGTCAGGGCGAAGCCCTCGTCATGCTCCGGAGCCAGGGTGATATAGCGGATCAGCCCTTCCGCGGCTTCCTGATACCGTTTAAACTGCTCCACATCGGGCTTCGCTATGGCTTCCGGCGGCTGAGCTCCCTTGTAATCCATATCCAGATAGGGGCCTTCAAAATGCACGCCGAGAATCTCCGCGCCCTCATAGCCCTCCCGAACCACGGCGGCGACATTTTTCAGCGCGGCCGTCAGCACCTCCGGCATCTGCGTCACCGTGGTGGGCAGGATCGAGGTGACTCCCTCTTCGGGGATCCGTCTCATCCAGTTCCTCAGCCCTTCCGGTTCCGCGTCGTTGGTATCGAAGCCGTATGCGCCGTGGGTATGTACGTCGATAAACCCCGGCAGAATCCGCCTGTTCCCGTAATCCTCATCCGCAGGAAGCGTTCCCCAGGAAAGCACGTCCTGAATGACGCCGTCCTTTATCACGAGCTGTGCGGCAATGAACTGGCCTGCGGTCCAGACTCTTTTACTCTGTATGACCATCGCGCATTCCCCGCTTTCTTTTTCAGATCTCGGAAAGCGCGTCTTCATCCGCGATCACGATGGCGTCGCTGTGAAGCTGCAGAACGGAAGCGGGCACGCGGGGCGTTACCGGTCCGAAGAAGGCCTCCTTCACGATGCCGGCCTTATCCTTTCCGCTCACCACCACCAGGACCTTCCTGGCGGACATGATGGTCCCGATCCCCATGGTATAGGCCTGCTTGGGCACATCGTCATAGGATGCGAAGAAGCGCTGATTCGCCCGGATGGTGGATTCCGTCAGATCCACGCAGTGGGTCGTAAGCGGGAAGCTGTCCGCGGGCTCGTTAAAGCCGATATGTCCGTTGTGTCCCAGTCCAAGAAGCTGCAGATCGATGCCGCCCACGGAAGCGATCACCGCGTTGTAGTCCGCGCACGCCTTTTCGCTGTCCGGCTCGGTACCGTCCGGCAGATGGGTCTTTTCTTTACAGATGTTCACATGGGAGAACAGGTTGTCGTTCATGAAATAATAATAGCTCTGATCATTGTCTCTGGTCAGTCCCTTATACTCGTCCAGATTCACGGAAGTCACCTGTGAAAAATCCAGATCCCCGTTCTCATAACGTTCCACAAGCCGCTTATAGGTTCCGATAGGGGTGGAACCGGTGGCAAGTCCCAGCACGCAGTCCGGCTTCATAAGGATCTGCGCGGAAATGATATTGGCCGCCTTTCTGCTCATGTCTTCGTAGTCTTTTGCTCTGATGATTCTCATCTTAACACCCTTCCTGCGCCGTTTTTGGAATTCATATGAGGACAGGCTCCTGTTCCGGCGCGCCGGAGCCTCCGTAACTTGTCCATGTTTGTATTATAGCCTGTTTCTCCCGCAAAAGCCATACCGAAAAAAGAATTCCGGAGGCTGCTGTTCACCCGTGTATCAGCGGACGGCAGCGTAAAACGCCAAATTCGGAAGCCCCTGCGACGGGGCTCCCGACTGTGCCAGGATTTTGACTGATTCTTTTCTTTCGTGTTTTTGAATCCGCGTCCTTATTTCAGGAGCTTCTTCATTTCGTCCGCAACAAACTGCACCTTGGTTCCGACAATGACCTGCACAGAGGTCTTGCTCGGCCGGATGATGCCCGCAACGCCGGCGGATTTGATCTTCTTTTCATCCACCTTCGTATAATCCTTGATCTCCATGCGGAGTCTGGTAATGCAGTTGTCCAGAGATGTGACGTTTTCTTTTCCGCCAAGGCCCTCCAGAACGGTCTTCGCGACAGCCGTATAGTCATTGTTGGCGAGAACTGCCGATTTTTCCGCCTCGACATCATCGTCCTCACGTCCGGGAGTCTTCAGATCCAGCTTCACGATCGCGAAGCGGAATACCACATAGAACACGAGGAACGCCGCAATTCCCAGCGGGATGATCATCCAGGTATTCTGCGCGGCAGGCAGGGAAGCCGAGAACAGAAGGTCCGTCGCTCCTGCGGAAAAGCTGAAGCCTGCACGGAAGCCGAGCAGAACCGTAATGAAGGTGAAAATGCCGTACAGCAGCGCATAAATCAGATAAAGCACGGGAGCAAGGAACATAAACGCAAATTCAAAGGGCTCCGTTACGCCGCAGATAAACGCGCAGACCGCAGCGGATGCAACGATACCGATCGCCGCCTTCTTTTTATTGGATTTTGCAGTATGTACCATCGCCAGCGCAGCGCCGGGAATACCGAACATCATGCAGGGGAAGAATCCGGACATATACATGCCCAGGCTCCAGGTCACGTCAGCGGAGGTGTCTCCGGCCCAGAAGTGGGAGAGATCGCCGATGCCGATCGTGTCAAACCAGAATACGTTGTTCAGCGCGTGATGCAGGCCGGTAGGGATCAGCAGACGGTTCAGGAAGGCATAGATGCCGGCTCCCACAGCGTCCATTCCCACGATCGCTTCGCCGAGCTTTACCAGCGCGCCGAATACGATCGGCCACAGGAAAAGCAGAACCGCGGAGGCAATGATGGACACGCCCGCCGTAATGATGGCGACGCAGCGCTTTCCGGAGAAGAACGAAAGCCAGTCCGGAAGCTTCGTGTTCTTGAATTTATTGTAGCAGGCAGATCCGATGATACCGGCGATGATGCCGATAAAGGCGTTCTGGATCTTGTCAAACGCGAGCGTCTGGCTGGGATTTTCCGCGATCGCCGGGAACAGCGTGGTGACGACGCCTGTGCTTAACAGCTTCGTCATCATCAGCCAGGAAACCAGTCCTGCCAGTCCTGCCGTGCCGTCATGATCGTCAGCCATTCCCACCGCAACGCCCACTGCAAACAGGATCGCCATGGTGGTGCCGTCCACCAGCGCAAGCGCCGCCTGAACCATAAAATATCCGATCAGAGCGGCCGCTCCGGTGATTTCGCCTCCCTGCATGGCTGCCGGGCAGAGCAGATATCCGATACCGGAAAGGATACCTGCCACCGGCAGACATGCTACGGGAAGCATCAGAGACTTTCCAAGTTTCTGCAAATACTTCATCATATTAGGATTCCCCCTTTTCGTCTTTTCCCGTCCTGGCTTCCGGGAATTGCTTTATTCATCAGGGCACTTTTGCCCACTGAATACCGTTTCGGCTTATACCGCCTACAGATTTTCCTTCATGAACGCTTCCAGCGCTTCTGCAGCGGCGTCCTCATCCGGCCCCTCGACCGTAAATTTCACGGTATGGCCTTTTTTGACTCCCATCATCATCAGGGACATGATCTTTTTCGCGTCTCCTTTTTTGGTTCCGTTATCCACGCTCACCGAACTGGCAAATTCCGCCGCTTTTTTGACCAGAAGTCCTGCCGGCCTTGCGTGGATCCCGAGTTCATCCGTAATGGTATACTCAAATTCTCTCATTTTCTTCTCCTGCTCCTTTTCCCGAATTCTGCCTTTTAAAGATCTCTTACTGCCTTTCTTACCCCAAGCACGCTGGACGGCGAAACGGAAAGCTCATCCACGCCCATGTTCAGAAATGTCTCCGTCAGCGACGTATCCGCGCCGAGCTCTCCGCAGATCCCGCACCAGATCCCGGCCGCATGCGCATTCTTAACCGTCATGCCGATCAGCCTCAGTACGGCTTCGTGGTGCGCGTCATAAAAGCTCTCCAGTCTCTGGTTCTGCCTGTCGATCGCAAGGGTATACTGAGTCAGATCATTGGTTCCGATGCTGAAAAACTCCACTTCCTTCGCCAGCTCGTCGCTGATGACAGCCGCCGCGGGCGTCTCCACCATGATCCCCGTTTCCACATTTCCGAAGGGGATCCCCTCCGCCGCAAGCTCCCTTTTTACATCCTCCACGATCTCACGGATCTTCCGGATCTCCTTTACGGAGATGATCATGGGAAACATGACCGCGGCCGTTCCATAAACGGAAGCGCGCCAGATCGCGCGGAGCTGCGTCCGGAAGATCTCCTGTCTGGTCAGACAGATGCGGATCGCCCGGTATCCCATGGCGGGATTTTCCTCCTTCGGCAACTCAAAATAATCCGCCTGCTTATCCGCGCCGATATCCAGAGTCCGGATAACGACCTTCTTTCCTCCCATTCGGGAAAGAACCTCTCTGTAGATCTCAAACTGTTCCTCCTCAGAAGGAAAATCATTTCTTCCCAGGTAAATGAACTCACTCCGGAACAGCCCGATGCCGCCCGCATCCGCCTCCAGCGCTCTGTCCACATCCTCAACGCTTCCGATATTGGCATAGACGTCGATCCGCCTTCCGTCGGATGTCACATTATCCAGTCCCTTCAGCATTTCCAGCTCTGCACGGGCTCTGTCCGCCTCTTCCTTCCTCCGAAGCAGTCCCGCAAGGAGATCTTCCTGCGGCTCAATATAAAGCGCCCCTTCAAAGCCGTCCACAACGGCGGGCTTTCCATGATACTCCTCCTTCAGCTCCACGTCGGTCTGAACCAGAGCCGGAATATTCATGGAACGGGCCAGAATCGCCGTATGCGAATTGGTGGAGCCCTCTCTTGTGACAAGAGCCAGTATCCTGCTCTTATCGATCTGAACCGTTTCACTCGGAGCCAGATCGTCCGCAAGCAGGATCACCGGTTCATCGGATACGATTCCTTCCTCTCCCGCTCCGGCAAGGATCCCCGCCACCCTTCTGGAAATATCCAGCACATCGGCGCTCCTTGCCTTCATATAGTCATCATCCATGGACGCGAACATCTGCGCGAAGCGTTCTCCGGTCACGTTCACCGCGTATGCGGCGTTTACCCCCGTACTCCGGATTTCCTCCCGGATGGCATCCAGATAATCCCCGTCATCCAGCATGATCCTGTGCACATCAAAGATCATGGCCTGCTCTTCTCCGGCTTCCTTCACCGCCTTCTCATACAGAACATCCAGCTGGCTGCAGGCCTTCTGTCTCGCTTCCTCAAATCTTTCGATCTCCGCTTCGGGATCCCCGACCTTTTCCTGTGTCAGAACGAATTCCTTTTTGCGGTACAGGTATAGCTTTCCGGCCGCAATCCCTTTTAACACGCTCTTTCCGGAACATTTTACCATCGTCAGCTCTCCTTTGGCCTGTTTTTGGCCTATTTCTCGATTTCCATGCAGGCGTCTCCGGGCTTCACGTGAATCCCCGTCTTCCCTGTTACGCCAGCGTAATCCGTCGTGTTGCAGATGATCACAGGAGTAATGCAGTCGTATCCGTCCTTCCGGATCGCTTCCAGATCCGCTTCGATCAGCGCATCCCCCTTCTTCACCTTCTGCCCGGTCTGCGCAAGAATGCGGAAATGCTTTCCTTCCAGCTTGACCGTGTCGAGGCCGATGTGGATCAGCACCTCAACGCCTTCCTCCGTGGTGAGCGCCACCGCATGCCCCGTAGGGAAAATGGTTCCGATCTCTCCGTCCGCCGGCGCATAGAACATCCCTTTTTCCGGAATGATCGCGACTCCCTTTCCCAGAACTTCTCCGCTGAACGTGGGATCGTTCACCTGTGACAGCGGAACGCATTCCCCTTCCGCCGGAGAAGCGATCACAATTCCCTTTTTCTTCATGAAGTCAAATAAGCCCATCTGTCAACCTCCCTTTCTTTCCTTTCTGCTCTGCAGCGTCTGAAGCCTGCTTCAGCCAGAGCGTCAGATTGATCCTTTCCTCTTCCGTCATCCTGCACCGATACTTCTCGCCGACAAAGTCCTGCACCATTCCCGCACAGACATATTCCTTCCGGCAGTGTTCCCTGATGAACCGTTCAAACTCGGGATCTCCCCGCCTCTCTTCCGGCGGCAGGAGCAAAAGCCTGTGGGCGAGAAATTTCAGATTGGAAAGCAGGCAGTCTCTGTTATAGGAATCCTCCTTAGGCAGCTGCAGCTCTCTTTCCAGCAGCCCGACCATGTCCTGAAGAAGCGTTGTCATGGACCAGGCGTCTCTGACCTTGATATCAAACTCCGCATCCACCAGGTGGATGGCAATGGATGCCGCCTCGTCATCCGGAAGCCGTATTCCGGAACGCTGCTCGATCAGATCGAGCGCATACATGCCGATCCCGAATTCTTCCGGGTAAAACCGCTTGATCTCACGATACAGAGCATTGGAAAAAGCCATTCCCTCCTGAAAACGTCCGATCGCAAAACCGATATGGTCTGTCAGCGTCAGATAGACGCTCTGGCTGAGCCTTGCATCCAGCCTTTCCTTTGCAAAAGAAATGATATCCGCAGACAGCCGGATATATTCCATCGGCATGTTTTCCAGAAGGTCCTTAAACCGTTCTCTCACATCCCGGTTTTCCAGACGGAAGATCTTGTCTATATCTTCTTCCCTGACCGTCTGGCCCGGCTTCTTCTGAAAACCGATCCCGCGTCCCATGACGATAATTTCCTTATGATCCGCATCCCAGGAGGATACGACGTTATTATTGATCACCTTTGCAATCACCATATCGGACCTCTGAACAGACTGCTCCGCATACTGAAAATAAAAAAACCAAATCTTATGAACCAACCGGTTCAACCGGCCATGCCGGAACTCTATCCCGATCTGTTCATAAAATCTGGTTTTGCCTGCCTGACAGTAACAATCCACCGAATATTCTTTCCCGCCTTTCGGCAGTTCCATCTGTAAATCAGCATATCAGAACCCCCTGCCTTTGTCAAGCCTTTTCGTCATTTTATTCTTTCGTTTCCGTATATTCTTTTTTCTGTTTGTGCACATTGCGCACAGTCCGGATGCCGCATCCCGTTTTGTTCCGTCCGCATTCATCATTCCGTACATTTGAATCCGCATTCCATAAACCCGGGAATTATGTTATAATGGCTGTCATAAACTATAACAATCAGAAGAACGGGAGTTTTTATGAAAAAGAAAACAGGTTTATCTCTTACCGCTTTCCTGCTGGCCTTATCCCTGCTTTTTTCCGGCTGTTCTTCCGCTGCGGACGCCGGAGACGCCGGAACCATGCAGGAAACGGAAAGCGCCGGGCAGTCCCTGCCGGAAAACGACGGCGGCGTCTCTTCCTCCCAGCCGTCCGGCTCCGCCAGGACGCCCCGGGATCTGTCCGGTCTGAAGCTTTCCATCCTGGGAGACAGCATCTCCACCTTTGACGGCTATATCCCCACAGATTACAATATTTTTTATCCGGGCAGCGGAGACATCAGCACGGTGGAAAAGACCTGGTGGTGGCAGGTCATGAACACAGCGGGAATGGAGCTGAACGCAAACGCCTCCTCCTCCAACACCACCGTCACCGGGGATTCCCTGGATATGACAGGCAGCGCCCCGGGCTGCAGCACAAAACGGATGATCGATCTGACGCCCGGCGACGACGGCCCCGCTCCCGATATTCTCATTGTTTTCATGGGAACCAACGATTTCCTGCGCAGCGTGCCGCTCGGGACCTTTACGGAGCCGTCCGCGCAGGACGAGGGGATCACCGACAATTTCTGCGACGCCTATGAGCTCATGATCCAGAAGCTGAACGCCCTTTATCCGAACGCGCAGATCTACTTCTGCACGCTGCTGGAGACCAATGCCGGCGATGTGGATGAATACCCCCAGTCCTATCCTTCCACCAACAAAAACGGCAACACCATCGGCGATTTCAACGCGGAGATCGCCACCATCGCTTCCGCCTACAGCTATCCGGTCATTGACATCCACAACTGCGGGATTACCTATGATACTCTGGGACAGTATACCAGCGACGGCGTGCATCCCAACGCCGAGGGCGCGAAGCTGATCGCCGATTACGTCATCAACGCCCTGCTTTACTGAATTTTTTTCATCCTTCGAGAATTCTTGACAAACTCCTTTTTGATATGATACCGTGAGGGAAAGAATCATACGAAAAGGAGTTTTTACATATGAAAAAATTGCTGAAATGCTCTCTTCCCGCAGTCGCGTTCGCGCTGTCCCTGTCCTTCGGCATGCCGGCCCTGAACGCCCACGCGGCGGACGCCGCGCAGATGGCGGCGGTACAGACGGCTCCGGCGGCGCAGGTCGTTCCCGCAGATGCGGCGGTGCAGGCGGCTCCGGCGGCGCAGGTCGTTCCCGCAGATGCGGCGGCGCAGGTCGTTCCTGCGGATGCGGCGGCGCAGGTCGTTCCTGCGGATGCGGCGGCGCAGACGGCGGCCGTTCCCGCGGCGGCTCCCGCCACGGTTTCCCTGCAGGGCAAAAAGGTCTCCATTCTGGGCGACAGCATCTCCACCTTCACCGGTACCATGCCGGCGGACTATAACATCTTTTACCCGGAGAGCGGCGATATTCCGAACGCTTCTCAGACCTGGTGGGGACAGCTTCTTACGAATACGGGCATGGTGCTCTGCCGCAACGCTTCCTCCGCCAACACGGACGTGACCGGCAACTCTCTTGCCATGGACGGCTCCGCTCCCGGCTGCAGCATCCGCCGCATTGCGGATCTGAAGGGCACGGACGGAAGCAATCCGGACGTGATCCTCATCTACATGGGCATCAATGATTTCGCCAGAAGCAGAACCCTTGGAAGCTTCCGCGCTCCCGGCGTACAGACGGAGGGCGAGGTCATGACCTTTACCGACGCCTATGAGCTGATGCTCCAGAAGATCAAAGCGCTCTATCCGTCCGCATCCATTTACTGCTGCACTCTCCTGGAGAGGTGCGACGCCTACGGCAATACCGGCGCTCCCGCGGTGAATCAGAACGGGGATACGGTAGCGGATTTCAACGCGCAGATCAGCGCCATCGCCGCCGCCTACGGCGCTTCCGTCATCGATTTCTACAACTGCGGCATCAACTATACCAATCTGAGCCTGTTCACGGTGGACGGCATCCATCCCACCTGGATCGGCGCGGGCGTGCTCGGGCAGTGCGCGACGCAGGCGGTTCTTTCCTCCGTCGGCATGTAACTGTCCCTGATTCGTCCCTTCGGACGGAGAGACAGAAAAGGAAAAAGACAATCCCACGGGCTTCCGGTTCCAGGAAGCAGCCCTTGAGATTGTCTTTTTTTATCTTCTGTCCTGTCAGTTCCAGGCATCTGCTATTCGCTGCGGATCGCAGCCAGAGGACTCAGCCGCATCGCCCGAAGAGAAGGGAAGAAGCCGGATACCATGCCGACCAGAATGGCGAACACCAGAGAAAGCAGGGCCAGCCAGGGCGGGATGTAGGAAAGCGTCATCGCATTTCCCATGGACTGCACCACCCGGTTGATCAGGGCAGAAATCCCGTAACTGAAGGCCAGTCCCACCACGCCGCCGATCAGGCCGATATAGGCCGCCTCCAGAAGGAACAGCATCTGAATATTTCTCAGATCGCAGCCCAGCACCTTCATGATGCCGATCTCCTTTGTCCGTTCATAGATGGACATCATCATGGTATTGGTGATGCCGATGGCTGCCACCAGCAGGGAAACCGCGCCGATCCCTCCCAGCACCAGCTGGACGTTCCGGTACTGCGCCTGCGTGGCCTGCACCCACTCCGCGTTGCTGGACGCCTGATAGCCCATGGAATTGATGGCGTTCTGAACCTCCGTCACATTCTCAATGCTGTCCACGTCCACATAGATCTGATTATAAAAGATCTCCTTATAGGGCTTCCCGCTCTGAGTCGTCGGCTGTCCCGGGATCGCTTTGTTTTTGAAGATCCGCTTCAGCTCCGTCTTCAGGGATTCGATCTCGCAGTATACGTTATAGCTGAAGCTGTTCCAGTCTTCTTCGCCTCCCGCCACCATGCCGGCCGTATCGATCATATATCTTCTCGGAGGCGCAGCGGCCGTCCCGCTTCCGTCTCCGGAGCTTCCGTACTTGCTCTGATAATAGGCATCCATATCAAAAATATAAAAGATCGGATCCTCCATCAGGTCAATGTCCGGAAGCTCATTTTTCTCATAATAGGGATAGGAGCCCGTGCTTGCCACGTAAAAGCTCTGCAGCGCCATATTTCCGTAAAAGAATTCCAGCTTCCCGTCTTTTCCGTCCGGATAATGTCCCTCGCCGAGCGGGATCTTCATGGCCTCAAAGGCCTCCGCGCTCATCGCCTGCACATAAAGATTTCCTTCGTAGATGCCGCATTTTGCCAGAATACTCACGTTCAGCATGGGAGAAACCATCTCCACATGGGGGATCTGGCGGATCGAATCCACCAGCGCGTCGTCCAGCCGCTTCTCCTCCTGCGAGTCAGAGGTTTCCATAGAGGGATCATAGTAGCTTCCGGGCTCATAGACCGTGATTGCGGTCAGGCTTCCGTAGGATTCCATTTCCTCCAGGGAGGACTTGTTCAGCCCCAGTCCCAGAGACACCATCACCACAATGGAAGCGACGCCGATGGTCACGCCGAGCACGGTAAGGATCGTCCTGATCTTCCGTTTCAGGAGGCTGGCGCTGCTCAGTCTGAGCAAATCCAGAAATTTCATACCCGTATCACTTCCTTACTCCTGCCTGTCGTCTCCAAGTCCATTCAGAAAATCGTCCTCCCGCTTCAGGGCGGCAGCCTTCTTCTTTTTCTTACGGACGATCAGGACAGTGACTGCGGCTGCCACAGCGACTGCCGCCGCCGCGATTCCGGCGATCAGCCCCACATTCGGCCCCGAAGGCTGCGCAGGCATCATGTCCTCCGGCATCTCCGGCTCCATATAAACCTCTTCATACACGTCCAGCGCGAACTCCCGCTCAAAGCTCACCGGATTGCCGGATTCATCCTCAAAGCTGATCACCGCCTTAACCGTTCCGCCTGCGGAGGGCGCCGCTGCCGTCAGCATGGAATCCACGTTCGCCGTTTCTCCCGGCTTCAGCGTGCCGAGGAAGGTGTCCCCGCCTTCGATGAAGTCCGCTTCATATTTTACCTGCAGGTTATAAAAGGTGGTTTTTCCCATGTTGTAGATGCTGAACATGACATTGGACTGATTTCCCACAGACAGGCTGGCCGGCATCACCTCAATGTCTCCCGTATCATACCTGGCCTTCTGCAGCACGGGTATGGAAACCTTCGCCTCGTCCGTCAGATCAATATTTTTCCCCGCGTCATATTTCATGTTGACGGTCAGCACATAGGGCTTCTGGGACAGATCCGTCTTCGCCGTCATTTCGATATTGATATCATATTCGCTTCCGGGCGCGATGCTTTCGGTATAGACCGAGCTGGAGCCGGATGTGGGAAGGAACACCGCATAGGTGGTATTGGCCTCTGTCCCGCTCTCCACCGCCTGCATGTCGAACAGCACGTTGGTCACGGTCTGGTCGCGGGAGGTATTTTTCACATGGATCGTCACCGTAAAGGTATCGCCCGCGTAGACCTCTCCGGGATCCGTCTCGAAGCCGGTCACGATGATCCTGGGCTTGGATTCCACTGCGGAGGCGTCTCCGCCGATGTATCCCGCGCCGGGCTTTCCTTCCGTATAGACATAGACCGTCAGCGTCACGGGTTCCTCGCAGCGCACGCCCTCTTTCGTATACCATACCTCAAAGGGCAGGGCATAATAACCGGTCAGCACATCCTCTCTCACCGTAAACTGCCAGGTCAGCTCCCTTCTTGCGAACATGCCCGCCTCGTAGTTGCCTCCGAAGGGATTGCCCGGGATCTCCGCAAAGGACTGCCCGTAGCCTGATGCGGAGGGCTCGAAGGGCCAGACCGCCACATCGTTGGAAACCACCGGATTGACCACCAGATCCGTCAGCTCCTCGCTTCCCAGATTGATGATGGGAAGCACGATGGAAACCTGCTGTCCGTAGCCGGCCGTCGGCGTATCCCAGTTGTCTCCCACGGCAAGGAACTCCGTCGTGGGCGTGGTCACGGAGACATCCGGCACAATGGCCTCCAGCTTTCCCTTCATTTCAGAAACGTAGCTCCACAGCTCGCTGACCGAGAGCTCGTTGTTGGCAATATAATAGTAAGCGCTGTAAAGCGTATCGTTCAGCTTCTGCAGCGTGTATTCGTCCGGGTTCGTCCGCTTCAGGATGCTGTCCACATGGTACTTCAGCTGGGCGTCCGCGTCAAACCGGTCGTCGTCCGTGATCAGCCGGTCGGAGGAACGCTCCACCGTTTCCTCTCCTTCATTTTCCGTCGCGTAAACCGTTCCTGCCGCGCCCGCCGGCTGCGCCAGGATCAGGACTGCGGCCGCAGCCGCAAGACAGCTTCTGATGATTCCCCTCATTTTTCCTGCGTTCATTTTTTCCTCCATCCTGTCAGGGCCGTGCTCCGCGCGGCCCTCTTCCCGTTTTCTATTTTTCCGCCGTCTCCGGCGTTCTGTTTTTCCTGTTGTCCTCGATCTGAACGATCTGTCCGTCGATGATATGGAAGATCCGGTCCGCGAACCCCGCCAGATAATTATCGTGCGTTACCATAACGAGCGTCTGCTTCTGCTCTCTCACCACCCGCTGCATCAGCTCCATCACATCCTTTGAGGTGTGGGAGTCCAGATTTCCCGTAGGCTCGTCCGCAAAAATGATCTCCGGATTCACCACCAGGGCTCTCGCCACTCCGACTCTCTGCTGCTGTCCGCCGGACATCTGCGTGGGCCTGTGCTTCTTATGCTCCTTCAGCCCCACCAGATCCAGCAGGCGGGACGCCCGCTTCAGCCGGATCTCCCGGTCCACTCCCTGAAAGGTGAGCGGCAGCGCCACGTTTTCCACCGCGTTCATGGTCCCGAGCAGATTGAACGACTGGAAGATGAAGCCGATATGCTCCCGACGGAAGCGCACCAGCTGATTCTCCGTCTTGTTCTCCAGATGCTCTCCGGCGATGATGATCTCGCCTCTGGTAGGCTTCTCCAGTCCCGCAAGCATGTTTAACAGCGTGGATTTGCCGGAGCCGGAGGTCCCTACAATGGAACAGAACTCCCCTTTCCGGATCTCCAGATTCACGCCGTTCAGCGCCCGCACATAGCTGTCGCCCACCCGGTATAGCTTGTACAGATTTTTTACCTGTATGACAGGTCTGTCTCCTGTTTCCATAGTTTCCTCCATAACGAAGCGCTCCGCGCCGGGATACGCACAGTTCTCCGGCGGCCGGTACGGCCCATGCGTCCGGGTCCTGCTGCGCCACGCTTCGTTATTATATCATACTGCGCGGAAAATGCATAATTAAGATTCTTTTAAGTTCCGGGGAAAGGATCGGAGCATTTCCTTTCTGACAAATTTGTCAGACAAATATGTCTTGCCTTCCCCCCGCAGGTATGTTATCATAATAAAAGTTCCGCCGGGGGACATCCGGGCGGAACCTGTAAAAAGTTGCCGATGTGGCGGAATTGGCAGACGCACCGCACTCAAAATGCGGCGGGAAACCATGCCGGTTCGAGTCCGGCCATCGGCACCAGAATTTTCAGCCCTGAGCTTCACGGTTCAGGGCTTTTCTATTGTCCAATGGTCTGTACTCCCGTGTTCTCCGGGCAGAATGCCGGGATCGCATTCGCAGAAGAAACCTTGCCGCCGTTACCTTATGAAAGTCGTTCGGCAATCTTTATATTCTGGGTTTATTCCATCCTTAACCGCTCCACAATGCTGTGCTTTTCCAGGTTGCGGAAGCACAGATGCGGGATCAGCACCGCAAAGATCAGCAGGATCGGTGTACAGATTAGCAGCGGCAGCAGGGTGAAACGGAAGGTCGTAAAGCCACCCTCCACCATGGCGCGGACAACGATCCCAACAGCCAGGCTGCTGATCAGATACGAGGCGCCCAAGGTCAGAACGGCATAGAACAATCCCTCATTGACCAGCATCCGGCCCAGCTGCTTCTTGGTCATACCCACGCTTTGGATGACCGCGAACTCCCGCTTGCGGGACACAATGGCCGTCACCATGGAGTTGATGAAGTTCAGCACGCCCACCAGGGCGATCACCACGCTGACGGTGTTTCCCATAACGGCGGAGGAGCGGGTCTGGACCTCATACTGCTCTGCCATCGTCTGGCGGGAAGCCACCGGCAGGCCGGGGTCAGTCGTCTCCCTATACTCATCCACATTGAGGAACAGCTTGCGCAGGGTGTGGTCCGGCCACTGCTCCCGGAAGGTTTCGGCAGGAAGAATGAAATTCAGGCTGAATTTGTTGCCCGCGTCCTGCTGCACCGGAAGCAGTGTCACCGGGTTCAGCGGATAAACCACCGCCATGACTGTATAGGCGCGGCCGTTCAGTTCCACAGTGCTGCCTGCGGAGGGCGCCGGCAGCACCGGGTACTCTGTACCCAGTTCCAGGCCGGGGACCACCGCCAGCACATAGTGCCCGCCGGCAAA
Source organism: Candidatus Eisenbergiella pullistercoris (assembly GCA_019115665.1). Taxonomy (GTDB): domain Bacteria; phylum Bacillota; class Clostridia; order Lachnospirales; family Lachnospiraceae; genus Eisenbergiella; species Eisenbergiella pullistercoris. The sequence goes on from DXDD01000022.1 coordinate 25,313, forward strand.
TTCGGCGGCGTCGAAGCTGCCCTCCAGTACATACTGCTCCTGGGTGATGGCCTCCAGCGGGATGCCGTCCAGGCCGTACAGGATCGCGGAGCCGTCCCCGGTCTCCAGCACGTCCCGGAGCTGCCGGGCGCCGGCGGCGTCGTAGCTCTCCCAATCGGCCAGCTTATCCTTGGGGGTAATGGCCAGTTTTTCCCGCCCCGCTGTGCGGTGAGCGCGGAGAAATCCAGGGTCAGCCACCCATCGCTCCAGCGCTCAGTCCGGGGCGCGGACCGCTTTGCACCTGCCCGGCGCAGAGCCACCTCCACCCGGCGCAGGAGAATCTGCATATTGAAGGGCTTGGTCACATAGTCCTCAGCGCCCATGTCAAAGCCGCCGAGTATATCTTGTTCCAAATCGTTAGCCGTTAAAAAGATGACTGGAAGTTCAGGCTGTGCGGCTTTAATCTCCCGGCACAAATCAAAGCCGTTGCCATCAGGCAGATTCACATCCAGTAATGCCAAATCGAAACGGGTGCCATCCAATAATTGGCGGGCCTTCTGACAATTATAGGCGGCGACGGTAATATATCCGGCGCTATCCAGTTCAAAACACAAGCCGGTGCTTAACGCAAGGTCATCTTCTAAGATAAGAATTTGCTTCATTTTCTTCACTCCAAAGTACACAATGCATTAAATATATCACAATCCTTATTTGACGGAAAGAGAAAAAGCAGGAAACCGTTCCATGATTTCCTGCTCGGCAGTGCCGCCGGCAGGCGGCTGGTATTCAGTTTTGAAAGTTCGGGTCAGGGTGGTTCGATAAATCAGGATTAGCCTGAATATTTTTCTTCAAGCTCTTTCAAATCCCCTTGTACGGATCCGCTCCGTTTTCAGAGGACTTCCGGCGTTTTTCTTACGCGTTCCAGTCAAATTTATGGTAAATATCAAAACAGTCAAAGGTGGCGAAGTAGTCCTTCGGGGTCTCCGCCCGGCGGA
>DXDD01000023.1 GCA_019115665.1 Candidatus Eisenbergiella pullistercoris
TGCGGATAACAGGACTCGAACCTGCACGGTCTCCCACTGGAACCTAAATCCAGCGCGTCTGCCAATTCCGCCATATCCGCTGACGGGCATCATTATACGACGCGGGCTTTCCGTCTGTCAAGACGGAAAGCCCGTGGATTTTCGCGGTCTTCGCGGGTTTTCACGGCGCGCCCGGCAGGAAGCCGTTTTCCCGGAACAGGATCACTTTTTGTCAAAGAAGGAGCAGATCATCCGCACGCAGCCTTCCATTCCCACACGGGAGCTGTTGACCATGATATCAAAGCTTTCCGGACGGCCCCATTTTTTGTCGGAGAAGAAGTTGTAATAAAGCGCCCGCTGCTTGTCCATCTTGCGGATGAGGGATTCCGCCTCACGTTCCTTCAGGTTCTGGCGCTCCATGATGCGCGCCACCCTGTCAGCCCATTCCGCATGGATGAAGAAGGAGGTGACGCCGGGATAATCCGCCAGGACGAAGTCGGCGCAGCGGCCGATGATGATGCAGGATTCCTGATGCGCCAGCTGGCGTATGATCTGGGACTGCACATTGAAAAGCATATCGTTCAGAGGAAGTCCGAAGCCTGTCATTTCGTCGGCGTAGTCGCTGGGTACGGTATAGAGCCAGGGATTGGCCCGCTTTTCGTCCACATCCTTCAGGTATTTCTCGCTGATGCAGCTTTTTTCGGATGCCATGCGGATGAGCCGGCTGTCGTAGCATTCGATGCCCAGCCTTTCGGCGGCCTGTTTTCCGATCTCATGTCCTCCGCTTCCGAATTCTCTGCTGATGGTAATGATGGTATTCGCCATGCCGATGCCCCCTTTCCGTGGAAGGAATAGTTTTCTTTTCTGATTTTATAGTACCTCTTTTTGTAAAATATGTCTATAAAAAAAGGAAAATGAAAAATAAAAACGTCATTCTGTACAAGCGTACCGGAATGACGTTTGATAAGCCTGGCCTCCACGGGGCGCGAAACGGCGGGAATAAAGCCGTCAGACAGCCGTATTCTGCGGGATATTCCGTTTCAGCCAGTTTCCGCGCAGATAATAGACGATGAACATGACGGAGGTGACCGTCCAGGTCAGAGGATAGCTGAAGGCCACAGTGGCCAGATCCCGGTGGATGGGGACGATCCCGAGGATCCAGATCACGCGCAGGACGCAGACCCCGAAGCAGGTCAGCAGCATGGGGATGATGGAATCGCCGCAGCCTCTGGCGGTTCCGCCCAGGATCTCAATGCAGATATAGGTGATATAGGTGGGAGCGATCACGTGGATGATGGACATGCCGATATCCGCCACGCCCGGATCGTCCGTGAACAGTCCCAGGAAAAAGCGGCCGCCGACGAGCACAATGGCGCTTAAAAGCACGCTGGTAAAGGCGGACATGCCGATGCAGACGCGCACGCTTTTATGGATGCGGTCATATTTGCCCGCGCCGAAGTTCTGCCCGGCGAAGGTGGTGATGGAAACGCCGTAGGCGCTCATGATCATCCAGAACATGCCGTCGATCTTGCTGTAGGCCGTCCAGGCGGCGATGGTATCCGTTCCGAAGGAATTGATGCTGGCCTGGATGATCAGGTTGGAGACGGAATACATGGTGGACTGCAGGCCCGCAGGAAGCCCGATCCGGATGATGGCGGACAGGATGCTGGGGGAGAAGCGGATCTCCCGCAGGTACAGCCGGTACATGTCGTCGGTCTTTATCAGCGCATACATCACCATGGCCGCGCTGGCAACCTGGGACAGGGAGGTGGCGATGGCCACGCCCGCCACGCCCATGCGAAGGACCAGAACGAAGAACAGATCCAGCACGATATTGGTCAGCGTGGATGCGATCAGGAAATAAAGGGGACGTTTGGAATCCCCGACGGCACGCAGGATGCCGGACCCCATGTTGTAGATGAGGGACGGGATCACGCCGAGAAAATAGATTCTCATATAGGTCAGGGACATGCCCATGATGTCCTCCGGGGTGTTCATGGCCCGCAGGGCGACGCCGGCAAACGCGATGCCGAGCACCATGATCACCGCGCCGCCCGCGATGGAAAGCGCGATGGAGGTATGGACCGCCTTGCGCACGTCGTCCTTATGCTTTGCGCCGTAGAACTGGGAAATGACCACCGTCGCGCCGGAGGAAAGGCCGGTAAAAAAGCCCACCAGCAGGTTGATCAGCGTGGAGGCCGGGCCGCCTACGGCCGCAAGCGCCTGCTTTCCCACAAAATTTCCCACCACGATGGCGTCCGTCGTATTATAGAGCTGCTGGAAAAAGGTGCCGAACAGGATGGGGAAAAAGAAAGCGAGAAGCTGCTTCCAGATGACCCCTTCCGTGATCTGATTGATATTTGTTTCCGCGCCGGTTCTTTTTCTGCCGAGCTGCATTTTCCCGATTCTCATGGCCGTCCGCCTTTCTTTTAGCTGAATCACGGTTTTATCATACAGGGTACGTCACCCCGGAAACGGATTCCGGGGCGAACGCCTTTATTATAAGAGAAGAAGGACGGAAACTCAAGAGGGGAAAGGCGGCTTTCCAAAGATTTTTTACCAGATCATTACAGTGCACTCCGCGCCATTCGCAAAGCGATTGGAATGGCCGGATGCCGTTACAGCTCTGCCGGAGGCTGAACGGCCCGGAAATCCCCTTTCCGGCGTGGACAACGGCGGCTTTCCATGGTAAAATGGCGCAGAACAGAGGAAATATCCGGGAAAGGAAGCGGCTATGAATATACTGGTGAGCGCCTGCCTGCTGGGCGTCTGCTGCAGATATAACGGGACGGGAGAGGAAAATGAACGGGTGAAGCGGCTGGGAGAAAGGCACCGGCTGATCCCGGTCTGTCCGGAGATCTACGGCGGCCTCGCTACGCCCCGCCCGCCGGCGGAGCGCGTGGGAGAGCAGGTGCTGACAAAGGACGGCACGGATGTGACCGCGCAGTACGAAAAAGGGGCAAAGGAGGCACTGCGGCTGGCGCGGTACTTCGGCTGCACGGCGGCCGTCCTGAAGTCCAGAAGCCCCTCCTGCGGAAAGGGGAGGATCCACGACGGAACCTTTTCCGACGGGATGACGGACGGAAGCGGCGTCGCGGCGGAGCTGCTGGAGGCCTGCGGCATCCGCGTCCTTGACGAAACGGACGAGCGGCTGGAAACGCTCTGACAGCAGGCAGCCCGGTGCAGGGCGGATGACACCGGAAGAGGGAGCACAGGTCGGGTGCGCGCGGCGGACAGACGCGGCAGCCCGGCGGGAGGACAAAGGCGGCAGCCCGGCAGGCGGACAGACGCGGCAGACCGGCGGGAGGACAAAGGCGGCAGCCGGTGAAACAGACGGAACAAAAAACAGGAGACAGAGCAGAGATCATGAAAAAGACGGACGAAAGATATGAGGCATATCTGAACATACTGAAAAGCGAGCTGGTGCCGGCCTTCGGCTGTACGGAGCCGATCGCCGTGGCCTATGCGGCGGCCTGCGTGCGCGGCCTGCTGGGAGGGATCCCGGAACGGATGCAGGTGGAGGCTTCCGGCAATATCATTAAAAATGTGAAGAGCGTGATCGTCCCGAACACGGGCGGCATGAAGGGGATCGAAGCCGCGGCCGCGGCGGGAGCGGTATCCGGAAAAGAGGATCGGAAGCTGGAGGTGCTGGAGGAGCTGACGGAGGCGGATCAGAAAATCCTTCAGGATTATCTGGCGCATACGCCCATCACGGTCAGCCAGGCTCCCGGAGATCTGACCTTCGATCTGATCGTTACGGGCTTCCGGGACGGACATGAGGGAAGGGTGCGCATTGCGGGAGCCCACACCAATGTGGTCCTGAAGGAGCTGGACGGAGAGGTCCTTCTGAAAAAAGAGATCGGCGGCTGCTATACGCAGGAAAACGAACGCCCCCGGACAGCCGGTCCGGCCCTTACCATCGAGGGCATCGTGGACTTCGCGGAATCGGTCGATCCGGCGGATGTGCGGGAGACGCTGGAGCGGCAGATCGCGTACAACACCGCCATTTCCGAGGAAGGGCTGCACGGCGATTACGGCGCCAATGTGGGCAGAGTGCTGCTTGCCACCTACGGCGGCGATGTGAAGGTACGGGCGCGGGCTGCGGCTGCCGCAGGCTCTGACGCCCGGATGAACGGCTGCGAGCTTCCGGTCGTCATCAATTCCGGAAGCGGCAATCAGGGGCTGACCGCGTCCCTGCCCGTGATCGAATACGCGAAGGAAACGGGGGCGGACCGGGAGAAGCTGTACCGGGCGCTGGTGATTTCCAATCTGACCTCCGTTCACCTGAAAGAGGGGATCGGTAGACTTTCCGCCTACTGCGGCGCGGTGACGGCCGGGGCGGGAGCGGGAGCGGGGATCGCCTGGCTGCTGGGCGGCGGCCTGGACGAGATCAACCATACCATCGTGAATACCCTGGCAAATGTGTCCGGCATCATCTGCGACGGGGCGAAGGCGTCCTGCGCCGCCAAGATCGCCACCTCCGTGGAGGCGGGCATCCTTGGCTATTACATGTATAAAAACGGCCAGCAGTTCCGCGGCGGGGACGGCATTGTGAAAAAGGGCGTGGAAAACACCATTGAAAACGTGGCGAGGCTGGGCCGCGACGGCATGCGGGAGACGGACCGGGAGATCCTGGACATCATGATCGGAGACGGCGGGGCGGACAGACGCTGCGGAGAATAAGGGCGGAACTTTTTGCATAATCTGAAGGAGAGACGCATCGAACGGAGGCCGGCATGAATTCTCAGAAGCTGGAAGATATCCTGAACCTGAGTCTGGATTCCACCGTGCAGGAGCGGGAAAAATCCCTGACGCTGAACGTGGGCTTTGACGAAGCGGAACAGACCTGGGAGCTGATCGTGAGATTTCACGGAGATTTAAGCCGGCTGAACAGCGAACGGGTCAGCGTGGAGGTGCTTCTTGCAGGCTACGCCATTGTGACGCTTCCCGAAAGCCTGATCCCGGCGCTGACGCAGTTGGATGAGATCGAATATGTGGAAAAGCCCAGGGAGCTTCTTTATAACGTATATCAGGCAAAGCGCCAGTCCTGTTTCCCGCCGGCCGGAGATTTTCCGGCGGCGGGCGGGACCGGCGCTTTTTCCGGCTTTCCCGGGGAAACGGAGGGCCTGACCGGAGCAGGGTGCCTGGCGGCGGTGTTCGATTCCGGAATCGATTATTTTCTCCCTGATTTTCAGGACCGGGAGGGGAGCCGGATCCTGTACCTGTGGGATCAGACTCTCGAACCGGATCCGGAAAGGGGCTTTTATCCGCCGGAGGGTTTTGCCAGGGGCGTGGAATTTACCGGAGAGAGGATCCGTGAGGCCATTGCCCTGGGACGGCAGGAGGGATTTTCTCTGGTTCCCAGCGCCGATCTGTCCGGGCACGGGACAGCCGTGGCGGCCATCGCGGCGGGAAGCGGCGCGGACCGCCGCTATATCGGGGCGGCGCCCGGCGCTTCCCTTCTGATCGTAAAGCTGGGGCAGGCGGGGAGCGGCTCCTATCCCAGAACCACCCAGCTCATGCGGGCCATGGCCTATGCGCTGCAAAAGGCGCAGGAGCTTGGCATGCCCCTTGCGGTAAATTTGAGCTTCGGAAACAGCTATGGGGCCCATGACGGCTCTTCCCTGCTGGAACGGTTTCTGGACAGCGCCGCAGGCGTGTGGAAGACCGTGATCTGCGCCGGCGCGGGAAACGAGGGCGCGGCGGCGGGCCACGTGTCGGGAAGGCTGACCGAAACCAGGACGGTGGAGCTCGCGGTGGGGGAATATGAGACCACCATAAACGTCCAGCTGTGGAAAAATTTTGCCGACCGCTTCCGGATCGTCCTGACCGCGCCCTCCGGACAGAGGATCGACGTGCCCGTGGATCGGACGGGACGGACGGAAGCGGCCGCAGGAGGGACGCAGCTTCTGATCTACGTGGGGGAACCGTCGCCCTATTCGGTGAATCAGGAGATCTATTTTGACTTTCTGCCGGCAGCTTCCTATATCGATCCCGGGATCTGGCGTTTTACGCTGGAGCCGGTGTCCGTTGTGACGGGGGAATATCAGATGTATCTGCCCGGACAGGAGGTGCGCTCGCCGGATACCCGTTTTTTTGATCCCACGCCGGAGCTGACCCTGACCATCCCCTCTACGGCGGGACGGCTGATCACCGTGGGCGCGGTCCAGGGCTATTTTGACGCCTATGCGGATTTCTCCGGCCGCGGCGCGGCCGGCAGGCAGCAGCTTCCCGGCTTTCCGGGCGTGAAGCCGGATCTCGCCGCCCCCGGCGTAGACATCGTCACAGCCCGCGCGGGCGGCGGATATGAGGCCGTTACCGGAACCTCCTTTTCGGCCCCGCTGGTGACGGGAGCCGCCGCCCTCCTGATGGAATGGGGGATCGTGCGCGGAAACGACCCCTATCTTTACGGCGAGAAGCTGAAGGCATATCTGCAGCGCGGAGCCAGGAAGGTCCGGGGAGAGGAAGACAGGCCGAATGCAAAAGTCGGATATGGGCTGCTCTGCGTGGAGGACAGTCTGCCGGACTGACCGGGAATGCTTTTTTGCCGGATTGGAAACACCTTTTCCTTGGAATTGACAGTAAATGAGAAGTTGGATATGATGGAAGCCGAAGGAAGCGATTCTGAATGGAAAAGAACTGCGGGCAGCCAGAGGGAAGGAAAACGGCATATGAAGAGAGAACTTCGGATCGCATGTCTGGAGGATGAAGAGGAACAGGCATGGTACCTGAAAATGGTGCTTGAGGCATATCGGGAAGAGAAGGGCATTGGTTATGCGCTTGCCTGCTTCAGAAGTGCGGAAGAATTTTTGTTCGCGCATGACAGGACTGCATCGGACATGTCCGTGCGCCCTGAGTACGGGAACAGCCCCTTCCCTTATGATCTGCTGATTTTGGACATCTATATGGGGCAGGAAGGACAGACAGGGTATGGCAGGACGGAGGAGATGACCGACGGCCGGAAGACGGAGTGCGGGACGGCAGAAGAAGGGCATGCTGCCCGCAGGATGAACGGCATGGAGCTGGCGAAAAAAATCCGAAGAGCGGACAAGGACATCGCCATCGTCTTTCTTTCCAATCTTCGGGAGTACGTATTTCAGGGCTATGAGGTGAATGCCGTCCGGTATCTGATGAAGCCGGTGACAAAGGAGACGCTTTTTCCGGTCCTGGATCTGCTTCGGGAAAGGAAACGGGAGGAACCGGCCTGGCTGGTGCTTCCCGTAGCGGGAGAGCACCGGCGGATGGAGCTTTCTCAGATCCTGTATCTGGAGGCGGTGGGGCATTATGTGAGGCTGCATCAGTCATCCGGCGAAACGCTGGAATGGAAGCAGTCTTTCTCCGCTGTTCTGGAGGAGCTTCCGGCGGAGGTCTTTGTGAGGATCCACCGGAGCTTCTGCGTAAATCTGATGCACGTAAGCAGGCTCACGAGAAAGAGCTGTTTTCTGGATGAGGGGATGGAGCTTCCGCTGAGCCGGAGCGCTTATCAGGAAGCAAACGAGGCGTTTCTGCGTTATTACAGAAAACGGGATCCCTTTTGCTGACAGGAAGTTTTGCAGAAAACGCCGTATTTTGAGGGGAGAAAAGATATGTTTATCATCTGGCTGGCAGCAGGAGCCGCAGGCACGCTGATCCTGCTGTCGATACTTATCTGGCTTTTCCGGTATCTGCTGGAACGAAGGACGCTTGTCTGGCAGAGCCGGCTTTTAAGCCGGAACGTGGAAGAGGTCCGCTCCATCTATGCCAGGATGCGCGGCTGGCGGCACGACTACCACAGCCATCTGCAGACGCTGAAGGCCTATCTGGCGGAGGAGAAGCTGTCCGAGGCGCGGGAATATCTGGACCGGCTGGAAACGGATCTGGATGAGATCCGGCCGATGGTCGAATCCGGCAACGTAAATCTGGACGCGATCCTGAACGCCAAGCTGACCCTGGCGCTCAGCCGGGAAATCCGGGTGAAGCAGCGGGTGGAGGTGCCGGAGAAGCTGACAGTCAGCGACATCGACCTGTGCGTGGTGATCGGAAACCTGCTGGACAACGCCATGGAGGCCTGCGGGAAGGTGGACGATACGGCGGGACGGTTCATCCGTCTTTATATCGGCGTACTGAAGGGGCAGCTTTATATCAGCGTGATGAACGCCACGGCGGATACGGTAAGGAAACCGCCGGAGGCCTACGTGAAAGAAGGAGCTTCTGAGAAAACGGGAAACCACGGACACGGCCTGAAACGGATCGAACGGGTGGTTTCCAAATACGGAGGATATCTCAACCGGAAAAATGAGCCTGGCGTTTTCGCGACGGAGGTTCTTCTTCCCCTGTGAGGCAGTTTGTGCACGAATTTGTTCCGTTCGTGCACTTTTTGTTTCCGGCGGAAAATCTCTGTTATAATGAGAATAACAGGAGGTGGGAGATGAAGAAGTACGGGATTTTCAGTAACTACGCATATTTCCTTTCGCGCTGGTGGAAGGCGGACCGGAAGCTGTTTGCGCTGACGGGAGCGGATATCGGCCTGAACGTCCTGACCGCGGCGGGGATCACCCTGCTTTCCGCCTGGGTGGTATCTCTGCTGGAGCGGCATCTGGCGCTGGAAAATGTGCTGCTTACGATAGGTATGGCGGTTGCGGGCTATGTCCTTATCCAAAGCGCCTGGGAGTTTTACAACGTGATGGCCTCTTTCCGTGTCCGCAAGGCCATCGTGCAGCATTTTTCCATGGGTCTGGTACAGAAATCGCTGGAACTGAGCTATGAGAGGCTGGAGGAAAACGGAATACAGGAGGAGCGGAAGATGGCGCAGCTCGCGGTCCTGGACGGGCTGGAGGAATTCTGGTATTCCACTTCCCAGATCCTGGTCAACGCGCTGAAGCTGCTGGTATTCGGCGGGGTGGTAGCGTCCCTGAATCCGGTCCTGATTCTGATCCTTACCGGGATCTGCCTGATCCAGCTGACGGGATATAAGATCGCCGCGGATTATGAGCAGAAAACCAAGGAAAAACTGAAGGGGCTGAACGTGACGAAGGAATACATCCAGAATAAGGCGTTCGACGTTTCGGCGGCAAAGGATATCCGGCTCTATCAGATGCAGGACTGGCTGAAAGCGGTGTTCCGCAGGACAAACCGGCAGTATACCCGGATCCGTTCCAGGATCGGCGTGGGCTATTTTCTGTACAATATCGTGGAACAGCTTCTGCAGCTCATCCGGGAAGCGGTGATCTACGGCTATCTCATCTATCAGATCAGCCAGGGCCTGAACGCTTCCCTTGCGGTGCTGTATCTGCGCTCCGCCACGGAATTTACGGACCGTTTTTACAGGCTCTCCATCTGTCTGCCGGAGATCATCCGGATCCAGAACTGGCTGGCGGATTACAGGAAGTATATGGAAGAGGAGAACCGCAGGCCGGAGAACGAGGGGGAACCGGTTCCGGAAAGGAAGGGATACGGAAGGCAGGAAGGCGCGGAAGAAGCGCTGGAAATCGAATTCCGGGATGTTTCCTTTTCCTATCCGGGAAGCAGGGAGACGGTGCTTTCCCATCTCAGTTTTGTCATACGCGCGGGGGAGAAGCTGGCCCTGGTGGGGCTGAACGGAGCCGGAAAAACCACCATTGTGAAGCTGATCTGCGGCTTTTACTCCGGATATGAGGGAAGCATCCGGATCAATGGAAGGGATCTGAGAAGCCTGGATCTGGAAGCCTACCGGGAAAAGCTGGCCGCGGTGTTCCAGAAGACCCGGCTGCTGTCCGCTTCTGTCAGTGAAAATATCCTGTGCCGGGAGGACGACGGGACGGAGGGGGAGGAATGTGAGAGGCTTCTGAAAAGCGTGGAGCTGTGGGGCAGGGTTCGCACCTTCCCGGAAGGCATTCATACCGTCCTGGGAAAGGATGCGAAGGAGGGCGGCGTCCTGCTGTCGGGAGGAGAAGAACAGAAGCTGCTCCTGGCCCGTCTGCTTCACAAACGGGCCGGGCTGTGCCTGCTGGATGAGCCTACGGCGGCTCTGGACGCGCTGGCTGAAAACAGGGTCTATGAGCAGTACAGGAAGCTGACGGAGGGAAGGACCGTACTTTTTATTTCTCACCGGCTGGCCTCCACGCAGTTCTGTGACAGGATCCTGTTCCTGGAAGACGGCAGGGTGCGGGAGGAAGGGACCCATGAGGAGCTTCTCGCCCTGGGCGGAGGATACAGCAGGCTGTTTGAGGTGCAGAGAAAATATTATGCCGCACAGGAACGGCAGGAGGGAGGAAGCCCGGATGAATTTCTGTGATTTTCTGAAAAAGGTGTTTCGGTTCCTGAATATGGCGCAGGTGGAGCACAGGAAGATTTATCTCATTTTTCTGTTCGGCCCTGCCGCCTCCTGCGCCGTGCCCGTAGTCCATATGGTCTGCTATGCGGGGATCCTGGACGGAATGCTGACCGGAAGGCTGGAATATGCCGTCCGGCAGCTGCTCTGGCTGCTGGGGCTGACCTTCGTCTGCGGCCTGACCACAAAGGGCTGCTGGCACGCGCTGGAAGTGGTATCGGAAAGCTGCAGGGATACGGTGTGGCAGCGGACGGCGGACAAAGCGTTCCGGATGGACTATGAAGAATATGAGAAAAAGGAAACGCTGGACAGGATCCGGCGTGTCAGACAGTCCCAACGGGCGGACATCCGCAGATATTTCCTCCATATTTATTACGTCATGGAAATGGGCCTGTATACGCTGAGCGCCCTGATCCTTCTCCTTTTCATGTTCGCGGGCGTGGATCATGACAACCGGAACTTTTTTACCTCCTGGCAGGGAATCCCTTTTCTGGTCCTGGCTTCCGCCCTCATGATGATCGCGGGAAGGAAGGTCGGCGCGAGGTCTGGAAAGCTGACGGAGCAGATGATGAAAAAATCGGAGGAAGCGGAAGGGCTTCGCGTGTATTACACGGGCTTTGTCCATGCGCTGGAATCGGCCATGGATATCCGTATTTTCCATATGCAGAAGCTGCTGTGGAAAAAATGCACGGATACCGGAAGGATTGAGGATGAACTGTGGGAGGATGGGAAAAAAATCAGCCTGCTGCAGGGCCTTTTCCATCTGATCAGCGGCATCGGAACCCTCTGCGCCTATGTGCTGATCGTGGGAAAGGCATGGTACGGCGTGATCAGCGTGGGGGACGTGCTTCTGTATATCGGGGCCATCGACATGTTTTTCAGTTCCCTTTCCCGGATGCTGTATACCTACAGCGCCATGAGCGGAAGCCTGTCCTATGTGCTGACCTTTGCCGACTTCATCGGCAGCGGCTACATGCACTACGACGGCACCCTTCCCATCGAGAAGCGGGACGACGGGGAGTATGAGCTGGAACTGGAGCATGTGAGCTTTTCCTATCCGGACACGGACCGGGAAGTCCTGCACGATATCAGCCTGAAATTCCATGTGGGGGAGAAGCTGGCCCTGGTGGGACAAAACGGCGCGGGGAAGACCACGCTGATCAAGCTGCTCTGCCGTCTTTATGAGCCGACGCAGGGAAGGATCCTGCTAAACGGCGTGGATATCAGCCTGTATGATTACGCGGAATATACTTCGATCTTTTCCGTGGTATTTCAGGATTTCGGCCTGCTGGCTTTTTCCATAAAGGACAATGTGGCCGCGGGAGAGGATGGAGACGAAGGGCGGATCTGGGAGGCGCTTGAAAAGGTGGAGCTTGCCGAACGCGTCCGCCGGCTTCCGGGGCAGCTTGACAGCAGGCTGTTTCACGAGAACGGGGACGGGATCTCCCTGTCCGGCGGAGAGGCGCAGAAGCTGGCCATCGCCAGGGCGCTCTATAAGAACGCGCCCTTCGTCATCCTGGATGAGCCCGCCTCCGCCCTGGATCCGATCGCCGAAGCGCAGGTCTATGAAAATTTTGACCGCCTGGTAAACGGAAAGACCGCCATTTACATCTCCCACCGCATGAGCAGCTGCCAGTTCTGTGACCGGATCCTGGTGCTGGACGAGGGACGGATCGCCCAGCAGGGAACCCACGCGGAGCTGATGGCACAGGACGGCGTATACGCCAGGCTTTATCAGGCACAGGCGAGACATTATGGGTATTGAAAGAGGGCAGATCTCCTGCCGCCTGTCCATGACCCATGCATTCCGGCTCCTGATTACAGGTTTGAACTGTTTTTCCAATTTTTTTCGATGTATCTGGTCATGCCGGCGCCGCTTCCCGCATTTGGCATGGCCTGAAATCCAAGCTTCTCATAAAATCCCTCTTTCCCCTGCGCGGCCATAAGGCCGACCGTGGTAAAAGTGCCGTTCGGGGTACAGCTGTAAACATGCTGCAGCAGCCGCTCCACAATGCTTTTTCCGATCCCCTTGCCCTGATATTCCGGAAGAACAGCCACGTCCTGAATGTACCAGTACATAGCGCCGTCTCCGACCAGCCGTCCCATGGCCACTGCGGTTCCTTCGCAGAAGGCGGTTATATCATAGAGCCCGGTGCGAAGAGCGGCCTCGGCCTGCGCCGGCGGCGTGGCCGTTCGGCCGACTGCGATGCGCAGGCGGATGAAATCTTCGGGAGTAAGGACATTTTCTTTGTATTGAATATTCACAGGAATCTCCTTTCTGCCGTATGATGATCTTATTTTAACATTGGGGGAAAGCGCGGACAATGGATTTCGAGGTTACTGTTCAGGCAGGTCTGCGCAGGCCGTACGAAAACGTACCGGCAGGAAGCATCCGGCCATTCCTATCGCTGAGCGGGAAAGCGGGTGCCGCAGGCAACGCTCCGGTTTTCCGGATTCTTACCGCAGGATTTGCCTCACTACGGGCAACAATCCGCTTTCCTCGATTCTTACCGTAGAAAATTGTCTCTTGCTACGGGCAACAATCTGATTTCCCCGATTCTTACCGTAGAAAATTGCCTCTCACTACGGACAAAACTCCGATTTTTCGGATTCTTACCGTAGGAAAGCCACTCTTACTACGGGCCAAAATCCGATTTCCCCGATTCTTACCGTAGAAAAGCCACTTTCTCTACGGGCAAAACTCCGGTTTTCCGGATTCCTACCGTAGGAAACCACCAAAATCTGCGGTACAAAACCGGAATTTCCTGTTTTGGCCGTAGTCAGATCCTGATTTTTGCGGGTCAGTATGCTATTCTTCTAATTTCTGCTGCAGAAGCATGATTCAGCCGTTACAGTTCTGCCCGAGACTGAACTGTAACATTTCGAGAAGAACAGTTTCTTAGTTTTTTCTGAAGGGACTGGAAATTTCACTGAAAATGTGCTAACCTGAGATACATCAGAAAAGCAATTCTGTTTCGTTTCATTCAATGTTCCAAAGAAGCCGTTCGGCCTGCAGAAATGCAGATCATGCTATTTCTTTTCAAAACCCGGGAATCATGGAACTGCCCACAGCTTCTGCCTGCCCGCGCTGAGACGGGAGGGAGAAGGGTATCTTAACAACGGAGGTCAGATGGAAAAAAGACAGGAAGAGACTGCCCGCCTGCGCGTGCGGGAAATGCTTTTGGAAAAGCTGAAGGGATTTACGCTTTTAAGCGACGTATTCCTCTCGGTCGCTCTGCGCGACCAGGCGGCCTGCCAGCATGTGCTGAGGCTGCTGACAGGAAAAGAAGATCTTACGGTAAGAGAGGTGCGGACGCAGTACCGGATCTCGAAGATCCTTTCCCATGACGCCATTCTGGATGTGCTGGCGGAGGACGAGAAGAAGCGCCTGTACAACCTGGAGATCCAGCGCCGGGATACGGTGGATCACTGCCGCCGGACCAGATTTTACGGGGCGATGATAGACAGCGAATACCTGGAAAAGGGAAAGGAATACCATGAGCTTGCGGAGGTGTACATTTTTTATATCAGCGAGACGGATATCCGTAGGGCCGGTCAGACGGTCAGTCCGGTGAGGAAATATTCTGAGGCAGAGGATGAGGAGTATGACGACGGCCTGCATGTTGTTTACGTCAATGCCGAGGTGGACGACGGTTCGGAGACAGCCGCGCTGATGAGATACTTTAAAACATCAGATCCGGAGGACAAAAGCCAGGGGGCGCT
>DXDD01000024.1 GCA_019115665.1 Candidatus Eisenbergiella pullistercoris
CTTTCTGCCGATACGTTTTCGTACGGTCTGCGCAGTAAATGCGCAGACCTGGCTGAACTGTTACAACTATGTAACTATTCAGCCGCATATTTTTAAAAAAAGTCTTGCAAAATCAGAACGGATAACGTATAATGCTGATTGTTCGAGTTACGCTGGAATAGCGCAGTCGGTAGCGCAACTGATTCGTAATCAGTAGGTCGAGGGTTCGAGTCCCTTTTCCAGCTTATTCGTCCGGGGAAAGGGGCTGATTGCATAATCAGCTTCTTTTTTATGAAGCACGCAGGCAGGCATCAGGGGAGCCGGAAGCGCTCCCGCATGGAGGAAGAGATGAAGGCGTACAAAGACAGAAGCAGAGAAGAGCTGGAAGCTCTGAAGAATGAACTGGAGGCGGAGTACAAGAAGTTTCAGGATATGGGCCTGAAGCTGGATATGTCCAGAGGAAAGCCGTCCGCGGAGCAGCTTGACATTTCCATGGGAATGATGGATGTGCTGAACAGCTCCTCCGATCTGAAGTGCAGAGAGGGGATCGACTGCAGAAACTACGGCGTGATCGACGGCATCCAGGAGGCGAAGGAGCTTCTGGCCGACCTGATCGAGGTTCCCGCTGACAAGATCATCATCTACGGCAATTCCAGCCTGAACGTGATGTACGACACGGTGGCCCGTTCCATGACCCACGGCGTATGCGGCAGCACCCCCTGGTGCAGGCTTCCCGCTGTGAAGTTCCTCTGCCCGGTGCCCGGCTATGACAGGCATTTCGCGATCATGGAGTATTTCGGGATCGAGATGATCAACGTTCCCATGACGCCGGAAGGACCGGATATGGACATGGTGGAAAAACTGGTCAGCACGGATGCGGCGATCAAGGGCATCTGGTGCGTGCCCAAGTATTCCAACCCGCAGGGAATCACCTACTCTGACGAGACGGTGCGCAGGTTTGCCAGACTGAAGCCCGCCGCAGAGGATTTCCGCATTTACTGGGACAACGCCTACAACGTTCATCATCTGTATGACGACGACCAGGATACCATTCTGGAGATCCTGCATGAGTGCGAGGAGGCCGGAAATCCGGATCTGGTGTACAAGTTCAGCTCCACCTCCAAGATCAGCTTCCCCGGCTCCGGCGTGGCGGCGATCTCCGCTTCCTACAATAACCTGAAGGATATCAAGAAGCAGATGTCCATCCAGACCATCGGTCATGACAAGCTGAACCAGCTGCGTCATGTGCGCTATTTCAAAAATCTGGACGGGATTAAGGAGCATATGAAAAAGCATGCCGCGATCATGCGTCCCAAGTTTGAAGCGGTGGAGGAGATCCTGGAAAGAGAGCTGGGCGGCCTTGAGATCGGCTCCTGGCTGAAGCCCAAGGGAGGCTACTTCATCTCCTTCGACGCCATGGAGGGCTGTGCGAAAAGGATCGTTTCTCTGGCAAAGGAGGCCGGCGTGGTGATGACCGGCGCCGGAGCGACCTATCCTTATGGAATGGATCCCCACGACAGCAACATCCGTATCGCGCCTTCCTTCCCGCCTCTGCATGAGCTGGTACAGGCCACGGAGCTGTTCGTTCTGTGCGTGAAGCTGGCGAGCGCGGAGAAGCTTCTGGAGACGAAATAAACGGATAACGAAACAGACGGGGAGCCGCCGCCCATGCAGCAGAAGGGCGGCGGCTCCTCTTTGCGGAACGGAAGAGAGGACAAAACCATGTGCGAGGAAACCCTGCGGCTTCTGGAAAGCCGGAAGTCCATGCGCGTTTTTGAAAACAGGCCCGTGCCGGAGGAGGTGAAGCAAAAGCTCCTTTCGGCATCCCTGCGGGCTGCCAGCGCGGGAAATATGGCGCTGTACACGATCATTGACGTGACGGATGCTAAGCTGAAAAGGAAGCTTTCCGTCACCTGTGACAATCAGCCCTTTATCGCGGACGCCCCGCTGGCGCTGGTCTACTGCGCGGATTACAGAAGATGGTATCGGGCGTTTCGCGGGGCCGCAGAAGAGGTCCGTCATCCCTCCTACGGGGACTTCATGCTGGCGGCCGTGGACGCGGTGGTCGCCGCCCAGACGGCAGCTACCGCCGCGGACGCGCTTGGCCTTGGAACCTGCTATATCGGGGATATCCTGGAAAATTATGAGGAGCACAGACGGCTCCTTTCCCTCCCGGCTTACGTGGCTCCCGTGGCCATGCTGGTGGGCGGATACCCCACAAAGCAGCAGAAGGAGCGCAGCCAGACGCCCCGCTTTTCGGCGGCGGATCTGGTCCATGAAAACGGCTACGACATAAAAAAATCCGACCGCATGCCGCGGATGCTTCAGGAACGGGACGGCTGGACGCAGGATTATGAGGCGCATGTGCGCGCCTTCTGCGAAAGAAAATACAACAGCGCCTTCAGCGTGGAAATGTCCCGGTCCGTAAAGGCCATGCTGGACGCCTGGGTGAACGCCGAAGACTGAAATCTGAAACGCTTCGGCATGGAGGGAGAGATGGAAAACGGCAGAAGACAAAAGCGGAAAAGGGCTTACAGCGCGCAGGAGAGAAGGCTTGTGCTGGACTGCGCCATGCAGGCGGGAAGCATCCTGCTGAAAAACGGGGCGGAAATCTTCCGGGTGGAGGAAACCGTCGCCCGGATCTGTACCCACTACGGGGTGGAATCGGAGAAGGCTTTTGTGCTCAGCAACGGGATCTTTCTGACGGCCGGAAGCGGGGACGAGCCCTTCTATGCCAAGGTGCAGCACATCCCGGTCAGCGGGGCAAGGCTGGACCGGGTGGCGGCGGTCAATCAGCTTTCCCGGGAGATCGAGGAGAAGGATCTGCCTCCGCAGGAGATCCGGCGGAGGCTTACGGAGATCGAAGAGATGCTGGAAAAGCCCGTGCTGGTCAAGCTTCTGGCCTCCGCGGTGGGAAGCGGCTGTTTCTGCTGTATGTTCGGCGGGAGTCTGACGGACTGCGCCGGCGCCTTTCTGACCGGCTTTCTTCTTTATATATATGTGCTGAAGCTGTTTACGCCGCATCTGTCCAAGATCATCGGCAACATCGGCGGAGGCGCTCTTGTCACTGTTCTCTGCATGCTCCTGTGCCGGGTCGGGCTGGGAGAAAGCATGAATTATATGATCATCGGTTCGATCATGCCGCTGATCCCGGGGATCCCGTTTACCAATGGAGTGAGGGATATCGCGGACGGGGACTATATCGCCGGATCGGTGCGGCTGCTGGACGCCATTCTGGTCTTCGTCTGCATCGCCGCCGGCGTGGGACTTGTGATCACCGGCTTTCCGCTTTTGACGGAAGGGGCGGCGTCAGCGGCAGCGCAGACGACGCTCCCCCCTGCCGCGGCGCAGACGGCGGTTTCCACCCTGGCCGCGGCGGGAGGAACCGTGGCCTTCGCCCTGCTGTTCGGCGTGCCCGGACGGTTTTACCCCTGCTGCGGCATGATCGGCGGCGCGGGCTGGCTTCTGTACAGCCTTCTGGAGGGCCGGTTTTCCGCGGCCGCGGCGACTTTTTTTGCGGCTGTGCTGGTGATGCTGCTTTCCCGTTTCTTTGCGGTGCGTGAAAAATGCCCCGTCACGGTATTTCTGATCTCGGGAATCATCCCCCTGGTGCCGGGAGCGGGCATCTACTGGGCCGCCTACTATATGGTGACGGATCAGCTTGCGGAAGCGGCGGACGCGGGCTTTGCCGCCGTGAAGGCGGTGGCCGCCATCGTGCTTGGCATCGTGTGCATCTTCGGGCTGCCGCAGGGGCTTTTCGCGGTGGGAAAGGGGCACGCAAAAAAAGCCTGAAAAAACGCCGCCGTCTTTTCAGGCTGCAAAGCCGATCGTCCCAAAGGGCGAATGCCGGAAGAACGCGCCGCGGTCCGTGGGCGGGAACGCTCTCAGATCTGGGACTCCCGTTCCGCGTACTCCGTGCGCAGCTTCTGATTCCTTTTGCTTGTCCGGATGAGATTGGAGAATTTGTTGTAAAACCAGAAGGAATAGACCAGGACCGTGCTGATCTTTCCCATCTTTTCCTTGGCGGTGCGGTGGTACAGCGTGCCTCCGCAGCCGATGACCTCTCCCGCGCGGATGCAGTTGATGAGATCCGTCTCCGTTTCCACAGTATCCGGAACCTCCGTATAGGCGAGCCCCACGCAGTCCGTCTTGTGGGAGTCGCTCCCGCCCACGCCGGGCTTGTGATATTTCGCGGCGAGCCGGCAGGCCGTGCCGTTGGATTCCTCCGCTTCGCAGGCGTTGAAGATCTCCACGAAATCGAACAGCTCCACGATCTTGGGATCCCTCCGGTAGGCGCGGGTGTTCCGGAAGCTCATGTATTTTTCCCCGCAGGGATGGGCGGGGCCAAGCACGCCGCCGTAGGAGTGGACGATGGAGATCAGAATGTTTAACGGCAGGCCGCGCAGCTCCAGGATGCGCAGCTTGATGGTCTCCGGAACGATGACGAGAATGTGCCCGCCGCCGCTGGTGTCGTATTCGATCCCCTTGAACACCTTGAAATCCGTATATTTTTTCCCCTTCAGGTTCTTTTTCCAGTAACGGTAGCCATTGTAGGTGTCATGATCGGTGATGACCATTCCTCCGAAGCCCTTTTCCTGCAGCAGCCGGATATATTCCTCCAGGGGCACCCGGCTGTCTATGGAGCCCTCCTTCACATGGCAGTGCATGTCGATCTTCATGTGGCGCATACCTCCTCATATCTGTCCTTATTGTAGCCTTTTTTGTCATTTTTGAAAAGAGGAAAATGACCGGATGATATTTTTTTATTAGGTCATTCCTTTTTGGGAAGGTTAATGGTAGAATAGATGAGGTCAGAGTCTGACAGAAAAAAAGCGGGAAGGAATGGAAATACGATATGATCAATTATCTGGCCGGGGAAGCCGGCGGCAGGGCAGTGGCCTTTCTTGGCATTTTGTTCGCGTTTGCGGCCACCTGCCTGACGATGTATAAGGGAATGGATTTCCTGCCTAAGGATCACGGGCGGGATTTTGCCGTGGACGGGAAAAAATCGGCGGGCAAGCCCAGGGGGGCGGGCTTTCTGTTCGTGCTCGTGTTTATCGCGGCGGCGCTTCTGTTCGCAAGACCAGGCCGGGAGACGGTCATCTATCTGATCCTGGTAGGAGCCGCCATGCTCACGGGCTTTCTGGACGACTGCGCGAAAACGCCCTGGGGCGAATACAAAAAAGGTCTTCTCGATCTGATCATCGCCGTGATGACCGCCGTGACCTTCCTGAATTTTAATTCCAGCGAGGTCGCCTTCCTTCTCACGGGAAAGACCGTCGTGCTTCCGCCGGTCCTGTTCGCCGTGCTCGCGGTGGTCCTGGTGTGGGTATCCATCAACGTGACCAACTGCTCCGACGGGGTGGACGGGCTCTCCGGAACCCTGACGATCATCACGCTGATGACGATATTCCTGGTGGACATGCTGGCTTCGGAAGGCGGGGACGGCGGCTTCCCCTATCTGATCCTGTTGTTTGCCGTCTGCATCCTGGGCTATCTGTGGTACAACGCCACGCCGAGCCGCCTGATGATGGGAGACGCTGGCTCCCGCGCCATGGGGCTTTTCATCAGCATCGCCGTTCTGAAGACGGGAAGCCCTTTTCTGTATATCCCGGTGGCGCTGGTGCTGATCCTGGACGGCGGGCTCGGGCTTGTGAAGGTATCCCTTCTCCGGTTTCTGAAGATCCGGATCCTGACGAAGGTGCGCACCCCTCTGCATGACCAGGCGAGGAAGGTATGGGAATGGTCCAACACGCAGACCGTATTCCGCTTTGCCATCATTCAGATCATGCTCTGCGCGGCGGTGATCTATCTTGCCTTGCCGTAGGAGGCGTGCTATAATGACCGGAACACCGGATGAGGAGATTTATTTTTATGAAAAATGACCTGCTTACCATAGGGCCTGTGACCATTCACGGCTACGGGCTGATGATCGGCATCGGTGTGATCGCCGCCTATCTGACGGCGGAATACCGGGCGAAAAAACTGAAGCTGGATCCGGACCAGGTGTTTTCCCTGGTGATCTGGTGTCTGATCTTCGGGGGACTCGGCTCCAAGCTTCTGTTCTGCCTGACCACGCTGGATCAGATTCTTGCGGATCCTTCCTTTCTGCTGCATTCCCTGGCCAACGGCTGGGTGGTGTACGGCGGACTGATCGGCGGCGTGCTGGGAGGCTTTCTGTTCTGCCGGCATAAGAAGATCAATTTCCTTTCCTACTTCGATCTCGCGCTGCCCTCCGTGGCGCTGGCGCAGGGCTTCGGACGGATCGGCTGCTTCCTGGCGGGCTGCTGCTACGGCCTTCCTACGGACAGCCCCATCGGGATCACCTTTACGAACTCGGCCTACGCGCCCAACGGCGTGTCCCTGATCCCGACCCAGCTGATCTCCAGTGGCCTGGATTTCCTTCATTTCTTCGTGCTTCTGTTTATCGCGAAGCGCAAGAAGGCGGAAGGACAGGTGGGAGGCTTCTATCTGATCTTTTACAGCGTCGGCCGGTTTATTCTGGAATATTTCCGGGGCGACATGGCGCGGGGCAGCGTGGGAGAGCTGTCAACCTCCCAGTTTATCGCGGTCTTCACCCTGCTTGCGGGGATCGGGATCGTGCTCGGCTCCCGGTGCCTGGCATCCCGGGGAGTGCGCGCCTTCCTGACGGGGCCGGACGGAACGGCGTTCCGCCCGGAAGCGGCGGACGACGCCGGAGAGGAGAGCGCTGCGGGCGGGAATGCGCCGGACAACGGGGAAAGCGTTCCGGACGGGAATGCATCGGACGCCGATGCGTCGGAGAGCGCCGGCTCCGGCGCCAGCGCTGAAAAGGAGGAGGAAAAGTGATGAGGCCTGTCGCTGACATGCACTGCGATACCATATCCGCGCTCCTTTCTCTGAAAAGAAGCGGGACAGACGCTTCCGGAACGAAGGCCGCCGCGGATCTGCGGCATAACCGGCTGCATATCGACCTGGAAAAGCTGAAAAAGGGCGGGTATCTCCTTCAGAATTTCGCCCTTTTCGTTTCCCTTGCCGACTGTGAGGATCCCTTCCGGGAGTGCGCCGCGCTTGCGGACCTGTACTATGAAGAGCTGGAGCGGAATCAGGATCTGATCCGGCCCGTCCTGACCTGGACGGATCTGGAAAAGAACCGGGCGGAGGGAAAGCTTTCCGCCATGCTGACGGTGGAGGAGGGCGCGGTTTGTAAGGGCAGCACGGGAAAGCTCAGACATCTTTACCGCCTGGGCGTTCGGATGCTGACGCTCACCTGGAATTATCCCAACGAGCTGGGCTGGCCGAATGTGAAGATGCCGCCGGAGGGCTCCGAAAAAGCGCCGGATTTTACCGTGCCGGACCGGGAGCACGGCCTGACGGAAACGGGCTTCGCCTTTCTTTCCGAAATGGAACGGCTGGGGATGATCGTGGATGTTTCTCATCTTTCCGACGCAGGCTTTTGGGATGTGGCGCGGGCGGCCGAAAAGCCCTTTGTGGCGAGCCACTCCAACGCCAGGGCCGTCTGCCCTCATGTGCGCAATCTGAACGATGGGATGATCCGTGCCTTGGCGGAAAAGGGCGGCGTTACGGGGCTGAATTTCTGCCCCTCCTTCCTGGAGGCGGAAAGGGCGGGTTCAGAAGCGCGCGGAAGCCTTGCGGCCATCGCGGCCCACGCGCGGCATATCGTGGATGCGGGCGGAGAGGACTGCCTGGGGCTCGGCAGCGATTTTGACGGGATTCCGACGAATGAGGCGCTTCCCGACGCCTCTTTTCTGCCGGCCCTTGCCGATGCGCTGACGGAGGCAGGATTTACCGGGCGGCAGATCGATAAGATTTTTTCGGAAAACGTGCTTCGGGTGTACCGGGAGGTCCTGAAGCGCTGACGGATAAAAAGCAGGAGAACGGATGGAGAAAGAAAGAAAAAACATAAGAATCAGTCTGAAAAAGACCCCCATTTACCGCCGCGGCAGACGTTTCCTGCGCCTGCTGCGAAAGAAGAGGAAAACAGTGATGGCAGTGTCCGCCTGCGCCTTCGCGGCCTGCTGCATGCTCCTGATCGTGTGGGCCCTGGTCAGCGCGCTGTCCGGCAGCAAGGCCCGGACGCAGATGGAAACGGTGGAAAACGTGGAGGGAGAACCCTTTGACGTGGTCTACCCGCTTCAGGAAAACGCGTATCCGGAGGTCAACGACCTGATCGGCAGGTATTATGCCGCCATGCAGGAGGGGGACAGGGAAACCCTTACCGCGCTCAGGGATAATACGGAAACCACGGAGCTTCTGCGCATTCAGGAAAACAGCTCCCATATCGAGGACTATACCAACATTTCCTGTTATACCAAGCCGGGAATGGATGCGGATTCTCTGGTGGTCTTCGCCCGCTACGAGGTGAAGTTCCGCGGGAGCGACACCACGCTTCCCGGCATCGACCCGCTGTATGTGCGAAGGAGCGGGGACGGCAGCTATTATCTGCACGATCTGAGCGGAGACGAGGCCGCCGCCGCATACGTGAACGAGGTGGCAGCCCAGGAGGATGTGACGGAATTATACGCGCAGGTAAACGAAGAATATGCCGCGAGGCTTTCGCAGGACGAGGTGCTCGCCGCCTATCTGGAGAGCTATCAGAACGATATGGTGGTAGCGGTGGGAGAGGCTCTGGAGGAGCAGACCACGGAAGCGGAGAGCGCGCAGGAGGCTGAGAGCGCGGAAAGCGCGTCCCAGACGCAGGACGGACAGGAAGAGGAGGACGGGGATACCGGAAATGCGGAAGGCTCCGGCTCCGCATCCGTCCCGGACAGCGGAGACTTTACCGTCAGCGATACCCTCAACATCCGAAGCGGCGCAAGCGAGACCTCCGACAGGATCGCGACCTGCTATCCGGGGGAATCCCTGGAGATCCTCATGAAGCAGGCGGACGGCTGGACCCGGGTACGCTATCAGGGGCAGACCGGATATATCCGATCGGACGTGCTGAGATAAAAAACCGCATACTGCCGCGCAAAAAGCCCGTCCGGCAGGCCGTAAATGGCTGGGCCGGACGGGCCTTTTTTTATTTATCCGACCGGAAATCTCATTTCCGGTCTCTCAGAAAACGCAGATAATCCGCGTAATTTTTCAGAAGCGCCATCTCATCCTCTGAAAAATCCCGGATCATTTCAAAAAGCTCTGAATCAGGAGCCCCATGCGCCTCCGGTTCGCCGGCCTCCCGGGCCAGAAGCTCCAGCTGGTCCGTTGTGATGTCCAGGGCGGAGCAGATCGCGCACACCGAACCGTAGCCGGACTTCTCCACCCCTCTGTCAAAGATCGATTTCAGAGTGGTGTAGGGAATTCCGGTCATTCTTGCAAGATCTGCCGTGCAGAGATTCTTCTGAAGCATCAGCTTCTTCAGTATATCGTTTCTTTTCATCTTGTAAAATTCTCCTGTTCTTAAAAATATAGCCTATTTTTTATGTATTGTAAATGTTATTTGCTGGGAATACTGGCAATAATGATCGGCAGTGGAAAAAAGACGCATCGTCATGGAACTTGACAATTATGATAAAACGCAATAAAATAGGCAATAACTACGATACATCGTAATTTGCTGCGATGGAAACAGCGGGATGCTGATTCGCAAAAAGGCGTTCTTTGAATGAAGAATAAGAGGTAAAGATGATTAAGATCGATTGCAGCAATTTGAACAGCGAGATGAAAAAGAAGGGGATCACTCCGCATGAGCTCGCATTTCTGCTGGGAGAAAAGGATGAAGCAATCAAAGCCAAAATAGAGGGATCATCGGAATGGATATACAGCGAAGCCGTTACGATCAGGGACAGGTTATTTCCGGAATGTGAGCTCGGTTATCTTTTTACAGAAAAAGAACAGGATGCGTGAGTACGAAAGAATGAAAAAAGCATTGATAATCACCACGATCAGCGGCTTCGTGCCGCAGTTTGAAATGAATCAGGTCTTTCTGCTGCAGAAGCTGGGATACGAGGTCCATTACGCCACAAATTTTGACCATCCCGTGTATGACTATGACAGAGAGCTTTTCCGGAAAAACGGAATCGTCACGCATCCTCTTTCCATTGAAAAAAGCCCCGCGCGCATCGGACGGAATTTTCAGGCGTTTCTGCAGCTGAAAAGGCTGCTGACAAGGGAACGGTTCGATCTCATTCACTGCCATAACCCGATGGGAGGCGTGCTGGGACGACTGGCCGGCAGCCTGTATTCCTCCGGGTCTGCGATCCTGTATACCGCTCACGGCTTTCATTTTTATAAGGGAGCTCCCATAAGAAACTGGCTGCTCTATTACCCGGCCGAATATATTCTGGCGCGTCTGACGGATTTTCTGATCACCATCAACGAAGAGGACTATCTGCGCGGGAAGCGTTTTCCTCTGAGGCCGAACGGGAGCGTCTGGAAGATCCCGGGCGCGGGACTGGATGTCCGGCGGTTCGTTCCGAGGCCGGACGCCCGGGCCGCCAGGAAGGCCGCGCTCGGCTTTCCGGCAGATTCCTTCCTGCTCCTTTCCGCCGGGGAGCTGAACCGGAACAAGAACCATGAGACGGTCATACGCGCCCTTTCCCTTCTGCCGGAAAAGAACGTTTGCTATGGGATCTGCGGAAGAGGAGACGGCAGGGGAAGGCTGGAGGAGCTGATCGAACGGGAAGGGCTTTCGGAGCGGGTAAGGCTTCTCGGCTACCGGAAGGACATTGAGGACGTGCTTCCCGCAGCGGACTGCTTCCTGTTTCCCTCGAAAAGGGAGGGCTTCGGCATGGCCGCCGTGGAAGCCATGGCGGCGGGGCTTCCCCTCATCACCTCCGATTGCCGGGGCACCAGAGAATACATGCGGGACGGAATAACCGGCATCGTCTGCAAAAGGAACCGTCCGGAGGATTACGCGGAGGCGATCCGATCTCTGAGAAACGATCCCGGACAGCGGGAGCACATGAGGCAGGCCGCCCGCGAAAGGTCGCTTCTGTTCAGCACGGACGCGACGCAGGCGGTCATGAGGCAGGTCTACGAAGCGGCCCTGCAGAGCCGGGAATACGCCGCGGGGCATAAGAAGGCCTCCTTTCGCAGACAGCGGAGAGCCTCCAAAAACATCAGGGCATGATCCAGGGGGGAAGAAAGTGTCGAACATACTGGTTACGGTAGTGATGGGCGTATACAACCAGCATAACAGAGAAGAGCTGGAAGAAGCGGTCCGTTCCATTCTGGCGCAGACCCTGCAGAGCTGGGAGCTGATCATCTGCGACGACGGATCGGACGGGGAAGCCGCCCGAAATCTGAAAAATTATGAAAACAGGGACAAACGGATCCGGGTCATCCGGCATTCGGAAAACAGAGGTCTTGCGGCCACGCTGAATACCTGCATCGCGCAGGCGAAGGGAAAATACATCGCCCGCATGGACGCGGACGATATTTCCAGGCCGCAGCGGCTGGAAAAACAGGTTCGTTTTCTGGAAAAGCACATCCAATACGCCTTTGTGGGGACCAACGCGGATCTGATCGACAGAAACGGCGTCTGGGGCGTGCGGGTTATGCCGGAAAGGCCGTCCCGCAGGGATTTTCTTCCCTTTTCCCCGTTCATCCACCCCTCCGTCATGGTGCGCAGAGAGGTCTATCTGATGAGCGGCGGCTATTATGTCTCCCGCGAAACCTGGCGGTGTGAGGATTATGAGCTGTTCATGCGGCTTTACGCCCAGGGGTATCAGGGCTACAACATGCAGGAGCGTCTGTTCTGCTATCGGGAGGGCAAGGCCAGCTACGAACGGAGAAAATTCCGCTATCGGCTGGACGAGTCCAGGATACGGAGAAGAAATTTTAAAAATCTGGGGCTGACGGGGCCTGCCGTATGGCTGTATATCGCCCGCCCGGTGGCGGCCGGACTGCTTCCGCTGCCGCTTCTGATGTACATAAAAAGAAAACAGGTAGAGAAAGAGGCTGCATCCATTGAACATTTTGAACCTGCGGAAGGAGCGCAAACTGAATCAATACCGGAGGCTGCTGAGGCGGACGCCAGAGCTGCTGGAAGTATCTGAACGGGCCTACGCCCAGGCCCTCGCGGAGGAGACAGGGGAACGGCGGGACGGCTTCCCCGCGCAGGACAGCTTTCCGGCACAGGACGGCTTTCCCACGCAGGACGGCCTCTCTGCGCAGGACTGCCTTTCCGCGCAGGCGGCTGCCAGCATGTTCGTGCTGGGGCCGGCGCTTCTTTCCTTCCTGCTCTGGATCTTTGAGGAGGCCAAAAAGGCGGGAAGGTACCGGCTTTATTTTCTCGCGAGAGACGGATATCCGATGTACCGTCTGGCGGAGAAGCTCTGCCGCACGCATGGGCTCCCCTTTGACTGCCGCTATCTGTACGCCTCCCGCCTTGCCTTCCGGCTTCCGGAGCAGCATCTGATCGGAGACGCCTTTCTGGAAAGGGTCTGCCGGGGAGGCATGGATGTGACCTTTGCCGCAATGATGAGAAGGGCCGGACTTACGCCGCGGGAGGCGGAGCGGATCGCGGCGCAGGTATGTCCGCAGCACAAACCGGAGGACGTGCTTTCCTGGAAGGAGATCCAAAAGCTTCGCGGGCCGCTTGCCCGGTGCCGGGATTTTCGGGAGCTTGCCGCGCAGCGCTCGAAGGAATGCCTTTCCTCCGCCGTCGCCTACCTCAGGCAGGAAGGGCTTCTTGACGAGGTTCCCTATGCGCTGGTGGACAGCGGCTGGATCGGAACCATGCAGGAAAGCCTGTGCCATCTTCTGGAGAGCGCCGGATACCGGGGAAGGGCGGAAGGGTATTATTTCGGGCTCTACAGCCTTCCGGCCTCGGCGGACCGGACGGGCTTTCACGGCTTCTACTTTGAACCGGAGCGAGGGATCCGCAGAAAGGCCCATTTTTCCAACTGCCTCTTTGAATGCGTTTTTACCGCGCCCCACGGCATGACGCTGGGATATGAAAACAGGGACGGCAGATGGAAGCCTAGGCTGGCCCCCGTCTCATCCGACCAGGAAAAACGGGTCCGCAGGCAGCTTTTGTTCCTCGAGCTCTATGCGGAAGCCGCAGCCGGAGCGTATGGAGACAGCCTCCGCAGAGAGGCGGGAAGGCTGCGGCTGGAAAGCCTTCTTACGGCGTTCATGTCGAAGCCGTCCCTGGAGGAGAGCGCCTGTTACGGAAGCTTTTCCTTTTCAGACGATGTGACGGAGGATCGGATGCAGCCGCTGGCCGCCCGGCTGACAGGACGCCAGCTGATGGATCACCACCTGCTTTTCCGGCTGAGGCTGACGCTCCTTCCGGGAAAGCGCAGACTGAAGGACAGCGGCTGGATCGAAGGAAGCATCCGCCTGTACGGCGGAAAGCTGTATGCCTGGCACAGGGCCGGAGCCCTTCTTTATAAATATGCGTCCGGCATCAGGATGCAGAACGGTTTCAGGAAAGGACGAAAGGCAGCTTAGGGAATGAAGAAATATACGGAACTGAAGCAATATCTGTTTGTGGTCAGGCAGCTGGTGGCAAGGGAGATCAAGAGAAAATATTCCCGTTCCTACCTTGGAATCCTCTGGAGCGTGCTGAATCCGCTTCTGAACATGGTGGTGCTTTCCTTCATTTTCACCAAAATGTTCAGCAGGAGCATTGAAAATTATCCGCTGTATCTGCTGACCGGTCAGACCATCTGGCAGCTCTTTACCGGAGCGACCAACGCGGCGATGACCGTCATGGTGGACAACCGGGTGATGCTCACCAGAGTCAAGTTTCCCATGATGATTTTCCCGGTGGCGAGGGTATACAGCGCGCTGGTCAATTATCTCTATACCTTCGTGGCCTACCTGCTGATGCTTCTGGTATTCCGGATCCGTCCGGGGCTGACCATGCTCGCGGCGCCGGCCGTGATCCTGTGCGTTACGCTGTTTTCCATGGGGATCGGCTGCCTGCTCGCCGTTGCGTATGTTTTTTTCGCGGATATCAAATATCTGTATACCGTCCTGCTGAGTCTCTGGATGTACTGCTCCGCGATTTTCTATCCGGTGGAGCAGCTTCCGGAAATGATCGGGCGTGTGATCGAGGCCAATCCGGTTTACAACTATATCGCCTGTATGAGAAGCGTTATGCTGTATGCCTCCTGGCCGACGGCATCCCAGTGGCTTCGGATGCTCCTGTGGGCCGCGGCCATGTATCTGTTCGGATATCTCGTTTTTCGGAAAAGCCAGAACCGGATCATGCAGACCGTCTGACCGCTTCCGAAAGGGCCCTGCCCGGAAGGCACAGCGAATAAAAGGATCAACATGCAAAAGGATCAACGATCAATGAAAAAAAGTGTCAGCCTGTTTCAAATCCGCATACCGCTCCTGTGGGCGTCGCTTGCAGCGGCCATCCTGCTCTGTGCAGGGATTACGGTCCGCGCGGAGAACGCTTCTGTGGTCTTCGGTTCCTCCGAATATGCCCCTGCGGAGGGAGAGGAGTTTTCCGTCGGCCTGTACGTCCAGTGCGATGCGCCGGATTTCATCTATACCGTGACCCTGCAGTATGACCCCGCCTGCCTGGAATACCTGGGCGGAGCGGACAACGGCGGCAACGGCGTGCTTCAGTTCGCCGGAGAAGCCTCCGGCGGGCAGCGGCAGTATATGCTCACCTTCCGCGCCGTTTCGGAGAGCACAAGCCCCGTCAGCGTGACGGAGGCCTCCGTCATCACGAATCCCTCCGCCGGAACTGCGAATGAAGGAGCGATGGGCGCAGGGATGGATGCGGCGGCGGAGCCGGCCGGAACGCCCGCCGCAGCCGATATCGCCTCTCTTGGTTCCGCGCGGGTCAGCGTTCAGTCCAGAGTGGACTATACGCTCTCAGAGCTTTCCATCGAAGGGCTTCCTGATTTTGAACTGGAGCCTGACGTATATGAATACGACATTGAAGTCCCTTCAGAAATGCAGGAGCTTGTTCTGGACGCCGTTCCGACGGATGAAAGGGCTGCTGTGGACATATCGGACACCGCGCTGGAAACCGGCGAAAATACCGTTACCGTTACGGTCAGCACCGGCGTGGAGGCCATCCAGTATTTTCTGCATGTGACCAGACCGGAGACGGAGCCGCTTTTGGAAACAGCTTCGGAACAGGAGGCAGTTTCACAGTCGGAGGAAGCCCTGAAGGCAGCGGCAAACTCGGAATCAGAGACGGCGACCTCCGCCGGGGAAGCGGCCATGCTGTCTCCTTCGGCAGAGGGAGAGCGGCCGGAGGAGGATAATCCGCAGACCCTTGCGGAAACGGAGAGCCCCTTCGTGCCTGCCATGGCGCAGCCGGCTGCAGATCCGGGATGGGCCGCAGGGCCTCTGACCTTCTCCGCCGTGCGGTATCTGTTTATGGGCGGAGGCGTCCTTCTGCTTCTGGCAGCGGCGGGACTCGGCATTTTTCTCTGGCGCAGAAAACGGGAGGAACCGTATTTTGACGAGGATGACGACGACATGGAATGGGTCGAACTGAATACGGACGGAAACTGGCACCGCTGGCTGGAGGCCGTGGACGAGGCGGAAGAAGAGATGGAAGAAGTTGACAGACGGCTGCGGGAGAAGAGACGGGAGGAGGCGCGGCAGCCGGTTGGGCCTGAACCGCAGGAAAAGCCCGCCGCCGCTTCCTCCCAGGAGCCGCCGGTCATCCGCGTCGAGGACGTGAGCATGCGGTTTCGGATCAGCGACGTGAACGCCGGCAGCCTGAAGGAATACCTTCTGGTCACTTTGAAGCGGCAGAACCGCTACCACGAGCTGGAAGCCCTGCAGCACATTTCCTTTGATATCCGAAGGGGAGAGGTGATCGGCATCATCGGAACCAACGGTTCCGGAAAGAGCACCCTTTTAAAGCTGATCGCCGGCGTGCTGAAGCCCTCGGAAGGAAGGATCGAGGTGGATAAGAAAAAGGTGCAGCTTCTTACGCTGGGAACGGGCTTCGACTCGGAGCTGACCGCCCGGGAAAATGTGTACCTGAACGGAGCCATCATCGGCTACAGCAGGGAATTCATCGATGAAAATTTTGACAGGATCGTCGCGTTTGCCGAGCTGGAGGGCTTTATGGACGAAAAGATCAAGAACTTTTCCTCCGGCATGACCTCCCGCCTCGGATTCGCCATCGCGACCGTGGGCGAGACCGCCGACATCCTGATTCTGGACGAGGTGCTCAGTGTGGGAGACATGTTTTTCCGTCAAAAGAGCGAGCAGCGGATCAAAGAAATGATCCACAGCGGCTCCACCGTTCTGATCGTATCCCATTCCACGGATACCATCATCAAGAACTGCACCAGGGCCGTCTGGATCGAAAAAGGCGTACTAAAGGAAATCGGAGAACCGAAAAAGGTCTGCGAGGCCTACCGAAAGCTGGCAGGCTGAAGCGCCGAAAGGCCGCGGGCCTTACGAAAACGCATGGAAACCACGAAAGAAATCGGACAGGAGAGCCGGAATGACGCTCAGGATGAGTATTTACGGTACGCTGGTCAACCGGGTGCCGGAGATCAGAGAAAAATATCATATGGTCCGGGATGCGCAGACAGCCTCCTGGCAGCGTCCCGTCGCCTGGCTTTACCTGGCGGCCCTCAACGCGGGCTGGCTTCTGGGAAAAAGACAGCCCCGGCACAAGAGCGGCGGAGAGATCCGGACCGCAAGGCTTCTTTCCGCCGCGCCTCCGGAATCGGTTTCCTCTGTCAGGGAAGCGCCGGAAGGGCTTGCCCGGAGGCTGATGGAATACGATGTCATTTCCTTCGACGTTTTTGACACCCTGCTTTTCCGGCCCTTTTCCAGACCGGAGGACCTCTTTTACATCGTCGGACAGAAGCTGGATTATCTGGATTTCAGACGGATCCGCATGGAAGCGGAAGCGCGTGAGAGAGAGGAACACAGACGCAGAAGCGGCAGCGGAGAGATCTCCCTTTCCGATATCTATCAAAGGCTGGGGCGGGAAGCGGGCATTCCCGCCGGGGAGGGAATGCGCACGGAAGAGGAAACCGAGCTTGCGCTGTGTTTTGCAAACCCGTATCTGCTGGAGGTTTTCCGCATTCTCAGACAGAAGGGAAAACGGCTGATCGCCCTGTCGGATATGTACCTTCCGGAGAAAACCATTCGGAGCATGCTGGAAAAGTGCGGGTTTTCCGGAATGGAGGGCTGCTTCGTATCCTGCGAATACGGCTGTTCCAAAAGCGACGGCGGCCTGTACGAACGGGTCAAAAAGGAGCTCGGGGCAGGAAGCTGTATTCACATCGGCGACAATCGGATATCGGATGGAGAAAATGCCGGGAAAGCCGGATGGGACAGCCTGCTCCTTCCGAATGTGAATACGGCGGGAGCGCCCTTTCGCACCGGAGAAATGTCGGCTGTCGCCGGAAGCGTTTACAGAGGGCTGGCAAACGCCCATCTGCACAACGGCCTGAAAGCCAGGAGCCGGGACTATGAATGCGGCTTTCTCTACGGAGGCATCCTGGCGCTCGGCTACTGCCAGTTCATTCACGAATATACGAAAACGCACGGGATCGAACGGATCCTGTTCCTTGCCAGAGACGGCGATATCCTCAGCAGGGTCTACCGCCTGCTTTATCCGGAGGAAGCGGGAAAGACCCGCTACGTCCTCTGGTCCAGACTGGCGGCGGTGAAGCTGTCCGCCCGCTATTACAAGTACGATTATTTCAGAAGGTTTCTGTTTCACAAGGTCAACCAGGGCTTTACTCTGGAACAGATCTTTCAGGCCATGGAGCTTCCCGACATGCTGGACGGCCTGACGCGGCAGGAGAGCTCAGGCCGGCAGACCGGTCCGGGCGGAACGAATGACGCAGCAGGACAGGGCACGGGGCTGAAGAAAACGGATCTTCTGACGGACGGAAACGTCCGCAGGATTCAGGAATACCTGCTTGACCGCTGGGAAGAGGTGCTCGCTCATTACGACAGCCAGCTGGAAACCGGGAAGCGCTACTACGAACAGGCGCTTTCCGGAGCGAAAAAGGCCGCCGTTGTGGATATCGGCTGGGCCGGAAGCGGCGCGATGGCGCTGGACGTGCTCTTTCGCAGAGTGTGGAAGCTGGACTGCCAGATCACGGGGATTCTCGCAGGGACCAATACCCGCCACAACGCGGAGCCGGATATGAGCGAGGCCCAGCTGGCTTCCGGAAAGCTGGTCAGCTACGTTTTCTCCCAGGCTCACAACCGGGATCTCTGGGAGAGACACGATCCGGCAAGGGGAGACAACGTGGCGATGGAAAAGCTCTTTTCCTCCCCCTTTCCCGGCTTTCGCGGTTTTTCCGGCCCGGACTGGGAGGAACGCTCCCTCCGGCCGGATACGGACAGCCGCGCCAGGCAGGCCGCGCAGATCCAGGAAGGGATCCTGGACTTCTGCAGACTGTATCTGGAAAGCGGCGTGGGAAAATATCTCCCCCGCATAAGCGGAAGAGACGCTGCGGCGCCGGCCTGCCTGTGGATGGAAGCCGAACGGAAAAACACGGAAAAAGAAGATATCCAGTGCGTTCTGGCCTGACCGGCATGGCAGGATCGGAACCAAAACAAAAATCGAAAAAGGACAAAGGATACATAAAAAAGATGAAACACGGTAAAAAGACCCTGTACAGCAGAAAAATCATTTCTCTCCTCGCGGCTGTCCTGTCCGCTCTGCTTCTTTCCGCCTGCGGCGGAGCGAAAACGGAAGGAGATCAGCAGACGGCTGAAGCGGCGGAAAACGCCGGACAGCAGGAGCTTCCCGAAGAGGACGCGGACGCACCGGAAAGCCAGACTGCGCAGAACGGTTCCGGCAGACCGGAAACGGAAGCTGCAGAAGCAGATGCCGCAGGGACTAATGCCGCAGGGACCGCTGGGGCAGCGGAAAATGCAGGAGACGAAACCGCAGGAGACGAGACTGCATCCAACAGCCTTTCCGCCTGGCTGACAGAGGAAGGATATCTGGATCTGGACAGCCTTCACCGGATCAACCCGGATATTTATGCCTGGCTGGACATTCCCGGAACCGATATCAGCTTCCCCATCCTGCAGTCCGCCGAAGACGAATATTTTTATCTGAGCCATAACGAATCGAAGGAAGCGGACGATGGAGGCTGTATCTATACCGAATATTTCAACCGGAAGGATTTTTCCGATCCCAACACCGTGATCTACGGAAGAAACGTGGACGGAAGATTCGCTCTGCTTCATCAGTTCCAGGACAGGGATTTCTTTGACGCAAACCGGACCCTCAACATTTATCTGGAAGACAGGGTGCTGCGCTATCAGATCTTTGCCGCCTACAACTACGACGACAGACACCTGATCAAAATATATGATTTCTGGGACAAGGACATTTTTTCCTCCTATCTGGAAACAGTGTTCTCCCAGAGGGCCATGGACGCCTACGTGGACGATTCCGCGGAAGTGACCGCAGAAGATAAGATCATCACCCTTTCCACCGGCGTGACCGGTCAGGACGACAGAAGATATCTGGTACAGGCTGTGCTTGTATCATAAGGCGGGCGAAGATTCCGGAGGTTCGGCGCGCGTGCCTCGGCGTAAAACGCTTCGGCATGGAGGTAAAAATGGAACATACACACAGACAACGCAGGAAAAGAACCGGAAGCAGGAAAAGAGCCGGAAAAAACAGAATACGAAACCGGCTTCTGATCGCCCTCGGCGTGCTGATCGGCCTGTTTTTCCTGGGAGGCGTATCCCTGATCGCGGCCTGGCTGATCCTGGACCACCAGGGGCGGACCCGGCTCGCGGCCAGACAGGAGGCCGTACCGGAGGGCATGCGTCAGGGATTCGAGGCGGACACGGAAGGAGAAGAAACCCTCCGGACCGGCGAGCTTCGTTATCAGGGAAAAACCTACGCCTATAAAAACGATGTGATGACCTTCCTTATCATGGGCATTGATAAAACCGGGCAGATGGAGGCCTCCGAAGACCTTTATGAGGGCGGACAGGCCGACGCCCTGTTCCTTATGGTCCTGGATCCCGGAGAAAAAACGATCCGCATCGTCGGCATCAACCGGGATACCATGACGGAAATTTCCGTCTTTGACCGAAACGGCCTTTACGCCGGAACACAGACCGCTCAGATCGCCCTGGCCCACGCCTACGGCGACGGCATGGAGGAAAGCTGCGAAAACACGGTGGAGGCGGTCAGCCAGCTCTTTTACGGCCTGCCCATCCACGGCTACTGCGCCCTGAACATGGAGGTCGTCAACATCCTGAACGACGCGGTGGGCGGCGTGGATGTCGTCATTCCGGAATCCGCCGCAGGGGCGGACATGGGCATCGACGGAGAGCGGCACAAAACCGGCTGGGAAGCCGGACAGCAGGTCCATCTCATGGGCGACGACGCCTATACCTTTATCCGATACAGAGACACCGGCCAGGCGCAGAGCGCCGAAGCCAGACTGGAGCGGCAGAAAACCTACCTACAGGCCTTCGCGGCCCGGGCGGTGGACGCCGTAAAAAATGACATTACCCTGCCGCTTACCCTGTACCAGGCCATAACCCCGTACATGGTGACGGACATTACCGCACAGGAAGCGGTGCATATCGCAGGAGAGGCAGTCTCCTACAGCTTTCGCGCAGAAAACATCTACTCCCTGCAGGGAGAGGTGAAAATGGGAGAGCTCTTTGAAGAATTTTATCCCGATGAAACGGCTCTGTACGAGATGATCCTCCAGGTCTTCTATGAAGAACTGCCGGAGGAAAACACGGCCGGCGGCTGACGGCGGCCAGACAACAGCCAACAGCGGCTGACAGCGGCCTGTCCAACGGCCGACAGCAGCCAGACAACAGCCCGATCAGCGGCCCGTCCGCTGTCTGACCGCAGCAAACCCGGTATTAACAGTGCGGGAAACCGCCTGTTGATATAAAGAAGCCACACACATATCCATATTTTTCAGAAAGGGGAACTGATTGACATGAAAAAGAAAATGGCAATCGTACTTTCCGCAGTTATGGCCCTTACCATGGGCACGACTGCAATGGCGGCTCCCAGCCCGTCCATTACCACTGAGACCGTTCAGCAGGTAGTTGTAAGCTCCTCCATCGGCGGAGCCCAGCAGGCTGTCAGCCTTTCCGGCCAGCAGACCGCTACCCTGCCCGGCACCACCTTCGTGACCGCCAGCGGCCAGACCGTTGACGCGGCTGCAGTAGCGATGGTAACCACTCCCGCTACGGCCGAGCAGGCGCAGGCTGCCGCCGCATCCCTGGTTGCGGCTATCGCTTCCAGCGATGTGAAGGTTGTGAACTTCACGGGCCAGGGCGCTCTGTCTCTGACGGACGCCGCCGGAAACCTGAACATTGTAAACAACATGACCATCGGCCTTTCCACCGCTTCCGGTGAAGCAGTGGCACAGAACGGCTCCATCTCCGCCGCTTTCGCGCTCAGCGATATCCTTGGCGGAAAGACCCTGAATGTGGGCGAGACCGTTCAGGCCCTGTACCAGAGAGCGGATGGAACCTGGGTAGCCGTACCTGTCGTGATCATCAACGGAACGATCGCGATCGCGCTTCCTGCCTTCGGCGGAGCCGTGAACGTGACCTTCGTAGTGGCGCAGGGAACTCCCTCCACCACCGTTTCCGCTACGGCGGCTACCTCTCCCAGAACCTGATCAATCCTGGGACAGCGGCGTCCGCATGCAGGACGACCGTAACTTTGTAAACTGAATACTGGCAATAGCACGATATCAGTTACGTAACGAATTGTGTGGTTTCATGAAGAGGTATCCCACCTCTAGCAATGCCGGAGGTGGGGTATTTTTCGGTTCATATGTTTAAAATTATAAGGAAAGTACAGAAGGGAGTATACCGGTGGGCATTAAAAATGATTTGTATGATTTTTGTGTTAGAAGGAATCCAAATGTCAGGTCGGAATATGAACGTTATATACAAGAACATCTGGTTGAACACTATGAAAACAGATTGAAGCACTGGAAAATATTATGG
>DXDD01000025.1 GCA_019115665.1 Candidatus Eisenbergiella pullistercoris
CCTGCCTGTACGTTTTCGTACGGTCTGCGCAGTAAATGCGCAGATCTGTCTGAACAGTAACCGGGTTACCGATATTCTGTATCAAAGGCGAAACCGCCTATTGCAATCGCCTTTCCGATTGTGTAAAATATGACTTGGCAAAGGAACAGGCAGGGGGACTTTTCTCTGCCTGTTCATTTATAGCGGAGGGAACCGGCATTCAGAGCCGGAAGGAAATATTCGCAGATGAAAGAGGTACAGTTATGCTTGAGGTAAAACATCTGTCCTATGAGGTGACGGAAAATCAGGAGACGCTCCCGATCGTTGCCGATATCAGTTTTACGGTGAACGACGGGGAGATGCTCGTGATCACCGGCCCCAACGGGGGAGGAAAATCCACCATCGCAAGGCTGCTGATGGGGATCATCAAAGAGACCTCCGGAACCATCCTGCTGGACGGGGAGGATATCACGAAGCTTTCCATTGACGAAAGGGCAAGGGCCGGGATCGGCTTTGCCTTCCAGCAGCCGGCTTCCTTTAAGGGAATGACGGTGCGCAGGATGCTGAACCTGGCGGCCGGAAAGGAGCTTCCGGAGCCGGTCAGCTGCCGGCTCCTTGGCAGCGTGGGCCTGTGCGCAAAGGAGTATCTGGACAGAGAGGTGGACGCCACCCTGTCCGGCGGGGAGAAAAAGCGTGTGGAGATCGCGACCGTTCTTGCGAAGGACCATAAGGTGAGCGTATTCGACGAGCCGGAGGCGGGGATCGACCTCTGGAGCTTTTCCATGCTGGTGAAGCAGTTTGAAAAGATCCACAGAAGCAAGGCGGAGAGCCTGGTGCTGATCTCCCATCAGGAACGGATCATCCGCATGGCGGACCGCATCATGGTGGTGCGGGACGGCAGGGTGGAGATGATCGGAGACAGGGACGAGATCCTGCCCAGGCTGTTCCTGGAGGAGCAGGGCTGCAGCTGCATGGATCAGGAGGACGCAGCCTGCGGCGGCCGGGAGGACGCGCGGAAAGGAGGAGAGGGCGATGAAGCTGGATGCGGTAACAGATGAGATCCTGAAGAAGATAGACGATTACGGCTTTAAGCAGGAGGGCGCCTATAACCTGCGCTACAACGGACAGGCCCTCTGCCACGGAGACACGGAGCACATCAAGATCCGCCGGAAAACGGACAAAAAGGGGATCGACGTCTATATCAGCAAAGAGACCCAGGGAGAAGAAGTGCACATTCCGGTGGTGGTAAACGCTTCCGGTATGACCGATATCGTATACAATGACTTTTATATCGAGGGCGGCGCGAATGTGACCATCGTGGCGGGCTGCGGCATCCACAACGCGGGCTGCGACGCGGCAAGGCACGACGGGATCCACGCCTTTCATGTGGGAAAAGGCGCGACCGTGACCTATGCGGAAAAGCACTACGGAGAAGGAGAGGGAACGGGAGAAAAGATCCTGAACCCCGTGACGCAGATCTATCTGGAGGAGGATGCGGTGTTCAACCTGGATTCGGCCCAGATCGGCGGCGTGGATTCCACGGTGAGAAAGACGGAGGTCAAGCTTGCGGAAAATGCGAAGCTGAATGTGATGGAAAAGCTGATGACGCATGATAAGCAGACGGCCATATCCGACATGACGGTGGAACTGAACGGGGCGGGCAGCACGGCGAGGATCATTTCCCGCTCGGTTGCGAAGGGAACCTCCGTGCAGACCTTCCATCCCATCGCCGTCGGAAACGCGCTCTGCCACGCCCATGTGCAGTGCGACTCCATCATCATGGATCAGGCGCAGATCTCCTCCATTCCGGAGATCAACGCCAGAAACATCGACGCCCAGATCATTCATGAGGCGGCCATCGGAAGGATCAACAACGATCAGATCCTGAAGCTGCGCACCTTCGGCCTGACCGAGGAAGAGGCGGAAGCGGTGATCATCGAGGACTTCCTGGCATAAGCGCAGGACTTTGCCGGGAAGGGAAAAGGCCGGCCTGCGGGCCGGAGGAAAGCGGCGCGGCGCCGCGCGGAGGGGAATATGGGGCAGCTGCCGGAGGGGGACGGACGGGACTGAGAAGAAGCGTTCCGGATCAGAACAGCGAAAAAACGGGGGAGGAAGATACCAAAGATGCTGAAATCATATCTGGCCTTTGATGTGGAGACAACGGGCTTGAATCCGGAGACGGATGAGATCATTGAGATCGGAGCGCTGAAGGTGCGTGATGGAAAGGTGTGCGAGCGGTTCATCAGCTTTGTGAAGCCCTCTGAGCCGGTGTCGGAGAGGATCACGCAGATCACGGGGATCACCAATGAAATGCTCCTGGACGCCGCGCCGAAGGAGCGGGTGATCCCGGCGTTCCTGGACTTCTGCGGGGACGAGGTGCTGATCGGCCACAATCTTCCCTTTGATTACGGCTTTGTGAGAAACCAGGCAAAGCTGTTCGGACTTTCCTTTGAAAAACAG
Organism: Candidatus Eisenbergiella pullistercoris; assembly: GCA_019115665.1. Taxonomy (GTDB): domain Bacteria; phylum Bacillota; class Clostridia; order Lachnospirales; family Lachnospiraceae; genus Eisenbergiella; species Eisenbergiella pullistercoris. The sequence continues at coordinate 2,440 of DXDD01000025.1, forward strand.
GGGATCGATACGCTGAAGATCGCCAGAAGCGTGCATAAGGGCAGGCAGTCCAACAGTCTGGAGGCGCTCTGCGGCAGATATTCCATCGTGAACAGTTCGGCTCACCGGGCTTATCACGACGCGCTTGCCACGGCAAAGCTGTACCAGACGCTGGCCCATTTCTATGAAAGCTTTCAGCCGCAGCTTTTTCTTCCCGCGCCGCTTTCTGTTCTTTCCGGAGCGCCGGGAACGTCCGCGGGGACCGGCGCGGCGGATGCGCCTGCCACGCCGAAGCAGATCGGCTTCCTGTCCCGCCTGGCCGCGCAGAAAAGGCTGACGGTGACCTGGGATGCACAGAAGCTGACCAAAAGCCAGGCCTCCGGCCTGATCGAGAAGATCCTCGCCGGAGAACAGCCGTAAGCGCCGCGGCAGGGCCGGGAAGAACCGTGCACAGAACAGCCGTAAGCGCCGCGGTTCCGTCGGGAAGATTCCCGTTTGGGAGCAGCGCGCAGACACCTCACACCAGCCCCAGGCTTTTTAGCAAGAAGAGCCAGGCAGTGATGGTGAAGGCTGAGAACAGGGTGGTGAGCATGACGGCGCTGGTGGTGAGGACGCCTTCGTGTCCCATGCTTTTTGCCATCACATAACAGCTGACGGTGGTAGCGGAACCGAGCATGATGAGAATGGCAACCAGCTCTTCTTCCCGGAAGCCCAGACGGACGGCAAGGGGAAGAAAAAGGATGCAGAAGCCCACGAGCTTGATGAAGGAAGCCGCTATGGCGGGCTTTGCCTGTCCTACGGCTTTGTCCAGCCGGAAGGTGGCTCCCATGGCCATCAGTCCCAGCGGCGCGGCCAGATCGCCCAGGCTTGTGACCGTTTTTTCCAGGATGGGCGGAAGCGGCAGACGGAGCATGGACCAGAGCAGGCCCGCCAGGATCCCGAGGATGATGGGATTGGTGACGATGCCCTTCAGCGTGCGCTTCCACAGCTCCGTTTTCCGGGAAGCGGCGTTCCCGCCGGAAACGGCATTTCCCGCGGTCACGGTGCTCTGGCTGCCGGGATTTGGGCCGGCGGAGTCGGAGGGCCGCCCGGAGGATCCTTTCTCATCCGGTGCGGTAAGAGAGAGCACCACCACAGCCATGACATTGTAGAGGGGCACGCTCCCGATGATCATCAGCGGCACCAGGCCCGCGTCCCCGTAGATATTTGTGGTCAGCGCGATGCCGAGAAGGGCGGCGCTGCTTCGGTAGGAGGCCTGGATGAATTCGCCCCGCTGCGTTTTTTCCTTCAGCAGACAGGAAAGCAGGGCGCAGATGGCGATGCTGGCGGCTGTGACCAGAAAACAGAAGGCCACAAACCGAAAATTCCACACATCCCCGATCTCCGCCGACGCAAGGTCGTGAAAGACCAGCACCGGAAGCGGGACAAGAAAGACAAACCGGTTCATTCTGGAGGCGAATGCCTCGTCGATCCAGCCCAGCCTGCGAAACAGCATGCCGAGCAGCATCATCAGGAAAACGGGCGCTGTCGCGTTAAGACTGAAGATCAGATTTTCCATAAGCTTTTTCCTTTTCTGATATTTTTTTCCGAAAGGCCTGCCTGCCGGATGCCGTTACTATTCTGCAAGGCTGAACAGTAACGTAGCTATTTTAGCACAATGGAGATGGAAGGAAAAGAGGTTGCATCTCGGGCGGCAAAAGCCCGGATCAGTGAAACTTTTATACTGGATATCATGAGAGAAGGGATGAAAAATGGGGATGCGCGCTTACGATGAGGATTATCTCGGTACGGCCCAGAGGGTTATGGGAGACATGATGGATTTCGCGGTGAATTCCTATGGCTTTGACGCAGATGAATTTTTCGGGATGTTCCTGGTCTCTGACGTGGCGGCGCAGGTGGAGCATGGGAATCCGACCTATGTGGCTGGCAGGACCGGGTGCGAGCTGGCAAAGGAAGTGATCCGTCAGAGCGGGCTGGTCCGGGAAGAGCTTCCGGATGAAATGTATCTGGATAAATCTCCGGAGTACTGGGCCGGATGGGCGCTGGCGTTTTATCAGTGGTATACGGCAAAAAGCTTCATGAGGATTCACAGAGCAGTGCCGGCAGGGGAAATCCTCCGGATGTATCCTGTTTTTCATGAAATAGATATCATGCGGTTTGTAGAAGCGATGGAGGAAAAGCTGAAAAAATATTACACCATGACGCATTTGAAAAGACTCAGGCTCAATCAGGGAATGACGCAGAGAGAGCTTGCGGAGGCGTCGGGAGTCCCCCTCCGGCAGATTCAGCTGTTTGAACAGAAACAGAGGGATATCAACCGGGCGCAGGCCCTGTGTGTGGCGAAGCTGGGCAGGGCGCTCGGCTGCAGCAGCGAGGCGCTTCTGGAGATTTGACGGAAGGTTCGGGAAAGGAGATAAGGTTGAAGGTAAGAAGAGCACAGGAAAAGGATATGGAACGGATCGATGCGCTTCTGATGCAGGTGGAGCGGATCCATCACGAGGGAAGGCCGGACCTGTTCCGCGTCGGAAGGAAAAAATATACGGATGAGGAGCTCCGGGAGCTGATCCATGACGACAGCCGGCCGATCCTTGTGGCGGCGGATGAAAAAGACGCTGTGATGGGCTATGCGTTCTGCATTTTTCAGCAGTATCAGAACCATAACATCATGACAGACATCAAAACGCTCTATATCGACGATCTTTGCGTGGATGAGACGATCCGGGGGCGGCATATCGGGAGGACCCTGTATGACAGCGTGCTGGAGTTCGCCAGACAGAATGGCTGCTACAACGTGACGCTGAACGTGTGGAGCTGCAACGAAAGCGCCATGAAATTCTATGAGGCCTGCGGGCTGAAGCCGCAGAAGGTGGGAATGGAAGTGATTTTGTGAACGAAACAGAAAAAACCTGGAGAAAAGCCCTCAGGCTGTTCGGACAGTTTTTTCAGTTCGGCTGCTTTACCTTCGGGGGCGGATGGAGCATCGTGGCCCAGATGCAGAAGCTGTATGTGGAAAAGGAAAAGACGATCACCAGCCAGGAGCTTCTGGACATCACCAGCGTGGGACGGAGCCTGCCGGGAACCATGATCGGCAATGTTGCCATGCTGTACGGGCACCGGGTGGGAGGCGTGTTCTGCGGGATCGTCTGCGTGACGGCGATGGTCCTGCCGCCCATGGTGATCCTGTCTCTGATCACGTTTTTTTATACGGCCTTTCGGGAAAATCCCTGGGTGATGAGCGCCATGACGGGCGTTCGGGCGGCGATCGTTCCGATCATTGCCTGCGCCGCCGTCAACATGGTAAAGGGAGCGTTCCGTTTTCCGCCGTGCTTTCTGCTGGCGGCTGCCGCCTTTGTCCTGTACCTGTTTTTTCAGGTCAGCTGCGCGGCGCTGGTGGTCCTGGGAATGATCGGCGGGATCCTGATCTGTGAATATTACGAGAGAAGGGGGACGAAGAAGCATGATCCTGACGCTTGTTAAGCTGTATTGGAGCTTCGTGAAGATCGGTTTTACCAGCTTCGGCGGCCTGTCCATGATCCCGCTGATCTCCCATGAGGTGGTTTCCAACGGGTGGATGAGCCTGGGCGAGGTGTCCGATATCGTGGCGATCGCGGAGATGACGCCTGGCCCTCTGGGCTTAAACTGCGCCACCTTTGCCGGGATCCATGCCGCAGGGATCCCGGGCGCGGTCGCAGCGAATCTGGGGGTGCTGACGCCGACTCTTACCCTGACTGCCGCGGTGGGCATTTTCTTTGAGCGGTTTCAGAAAAACCGCCGGATGGAGCAGCTTCTGACCGGCGTGCGCCCGGTCTGCATCGGCCTGCTGGCGGGGGTGGTCGCCTCCTTCTGCCAGACGAACTACGCGGCGGACGGCGTGCTCAGCCCTCAGGCGGTGCTGATCGGCGTGATCGACCTTTTTCTGCTGCTTCGCTGGAAGGTCAGCATTCCCAGGGTGATCCTGCTGAGCGCCGCGCTGGGGCTGATTCTGTTCCGGTAACGGCGTGCCGGCCGGAAATCTGAGAGAGGCTCTGCTCCGGCGAAAGGGGTCAGTCCTTCTCCATCTTCACGATATCGCCGGTGGCGGCGTCGATCTCGATCTCATACTCCGCGTATTCATAGCGGATCTCGATCTCGTAAACGCTTCTTCCGTCGTCATAGTCCTGGCCGAACTTCACGATGTTTTCTTCCGCGGCTCCGGGCACCTGGGAAAGGGCGAGGGCCTTTGCGTCCGCTTCCGAGAGGGAGCCTGCCGCGCCGGAGGCTGCATTTGTTCCCGCGCCCTGCGCTGCGGAAGCGCTGTTCTGCGCTCTGGCCCAGTCGTCCATTTCCTGATCGAAGGAGAGGACGGTTCCGTCAGCGGCGCTGATCTCATAGTCGTATTCCAGACTTCCGGCATAGAATTCCACGTCGTATACCTGGCGGCCGTCGTCATAGTCGAGCCTGACGCGCAGTCCGGTCACATCCGCTTCGGTGACGCCCGCGTGGGCGAAGGCCGCCTGTTTGGCTTCCTCTTCGCTGATCGCGGCAGCTCCTGCCTGGGAAGAGGTCTGCTGGTTCGGATCGCCGCGGAATTCCATTTCGTTGTCATAGGAAAGGATGGTTCCGTCTACGGCGCTGATCTCGTAGTCATATTCCTGATTTCCGGAGTAAAATTCCACGTCGTATACCTGGCGGCCGTCGTCGTAATCGAGCTTGACGCGCAGTCCGGTCACATCCGCTTCGGTGACGCCCGCGTGATCGAAAGCGGTTTTCTTCGCGTCGGCCTCGGTGATGAAGGCGCTGGCCGCCGTGGCGGGCTGCGCGGCGATCTCCACGCTGTCTCCGGCGGCAGGGGTCTGTGTCTCGGCGGAGGTCTCCGGCGTTACGTTCAGGGCAGTATCCTGGGAGCCCGCGGTCACGGTCTCCTGACCGGCGGCGATGGACTGGGTCTGCGCTGCGGCTCCGGACTGGCCGGAGCAGGCGGCAAGAGCCGCGGCGGAAAGGAACAGGGCAGCAGTGCATGCATAGATTTTCTTTTTCATATTCTGAAATCTCCTTTTCTTTTTATGATGGATGTTTCTCCTGTTTATGAGATCAGTTTATTCGGGAAAGATTAAAAAAGCATTAAAGCCGGAAAAATTTTTACCGGCGGAAAACGGTTCACCGGCGGAAACAGGTTCACCGGCGGAAAAAGGTTCATCAGCGGAAAAACGCCGCCGCGGGCAGCCATTCAGGACGCCGTCCGCTTCGGAAAGCGGAAGGTGAAGACGCTTCCCTCGCCCGGACGGCTGGAAACGCCGATCTGCCCGCCGTGCGCCTCCACGATCCATTTGACCATGGGAAGGCCGAGACCGGAGCCGGAGCCGCTCCCGGAGGTCCGGGAAGGATCCACCTGGTAAAAACGCTGCCAGATCTTGTCCAGGTGCTCGGCCGGTATGCCGATGCCGTCGTCCGCAACGGAGCCGGTGATCTCTTTCTCATCCGCGGACAGGGTGATGCGGGTATGGCCGCCCGGCTTTCCGTAGGTGATGCTGTTGGAGATCAGGTTGATGAAGAGACGCATCATCATGGTTTCGTCGGCCCGCATGAGGATTTCCGGGCTGATGTCCGTCTGCAGCGTGATCCCTTTTTCTTCGGCGGCAAGGCTCTGCTCCTCGGTGATGATCTCCGCCAGTTCGCTCAGATTCACCAGCTCATACTGGAGCTTCTGCTTTCCGTTGTCCGCCCTTGCCAGAGTGAGGAGCTGGCTGATCAGGACGGACATCTTCCGGGCCTGGGCGCCGATCACGCCGATGCTCCCCCGGAGCTCCTCCGGCGGCGTCCCTTCCTGGGAGGCATATTCGCACTGGGACAGGATGACGGCCACGGGAGTGCGCAGCTCATGGGACACATCGGAGGTGAACTGCTTTTCATTTTCAAAGGAGATCTGCAGCCGCTCCATCATCTGGTCAAAGGTGTGGGCGAGGACATGCACCTCGTCCTTTCCCGCACCCAGGCGGATGCGCTGCGTCAGATCCTTCCCCCTTGAGATGGTCCGCGCGGTTTCCGTCATGGCGGACAGGGGACGGAGGGCTCTGGCGGTGATCAGATAGCCGCCCAGGGCGATCAGAAGCACGGAAAAAGGCAGCAGGATGAAGGCGGCGTTTGTGATGATGCGGAGCACGGAATCCGCTCCGGTCTGGGAAGCGATGCCCCGAAGCCACAGATTGCCGTAGCCGTCCACGCTCTGGCAGTAGTCGTAGACATACCAGAAATCCTGGCCGCTCCCCACCTGCCGCAGCTGGTCCATGATCAGCGTGGGCGCGCCGGAAAAGCCGGCGGGCGTGCGCCCGTAGAGGAGATAGCCCTGGGAATCGTAGGCGCACAGATAAACGCCCTCCTCCAGATAGTTCAGATCGTCGTCGAAGGTCAGAAGGCCGTCCCGGTATTCGATCTCCGAATAGCCCTGCAGCACCGTATTTTTCAGCCGCGTTCTGGCGTCGGAAAGGACGCGCAGGCTGCTGATGGAAAACAGAACGAGGAGGGAGACGACGATCAGGAGGGTCATAAAAGCCGTATACCAGAGAGTGATCTTCAGCTTGACGGAAAGATTTTTCATGGGTTCATCCTTTCTCCGGAACTCTCAGCACATATCCTGCGCCGCGCACGGTGTGGATCAGTTTAGGCTCAAAGCCGTCGTCGATCTTTTTGCGCAGATAACGGATGTAGACGTCCACCACGTTGGAGCCGCCTTCATAGTCGTAATTCCAGATGTGCTGCTCGATCCGGTCCCGGGACAGCACGATCCCCTGATTGGTGATGAGATATTCCAGAATGGAAAATTCTTTGGAAGAGAGGGTGATGGGGATATTTCCCCGCATGACCGTGCGGGTGTCAAGATCTACGGTCAGATCCGCCGCCTGGCAGCGGTTCTGCGCGCGCCCCTCTCTTTTTCGCAGCATGGCCCGGATGCGGGCAAGAAGCTCCTCAAAGGCGAAGGGCTTGACCAGATAGTCGTCCGCCCCGGCGTCCAGCCCCGTCACCCGGTCGGAGATGGAATCCCTGGCGGTGAGCAGAAGAACCGGAACGGCGTTTCCGGAGGCGCGCAGGCTTTTGAGCACCTCAAGACCGTTTTTTTTCGGCATCATGATGTCCAGGATCACCGCGTCGTATTCCGCCATGTCCAGATAATCCAGAGCCTCCTGCCCGTCAAAACAGGAATCTACCGTGTAATGATTCCTGGTAAGCGTTTTTGTGATGATATCGTTCAGATCCTTCTGATCCTCGGCAACTAAAAGACGCATATCAATCCCCTTTCCAAAGCGCAGCGACGGAGCGAAGAGAAATCGCGGATGCGGTTTCTCTTCCGCCATCACGAAAAACTCCCCGCCGCCGCAGGGCGGCTGTATCTGCCGCTATTATACAGCGGAGAGGAGGTTTCGTAAAGGCGGCGGTTTTGTACGGTAAGGAAAGAGATTTTCTGAGATTTGGCCGCAGAATTTCCCTGCCCGCGAAAGGGAATGCTTACATTTTGGGGCGGACAGAAACCGGAGCTGCGGACGAGGGGGGACGACCGAAAATCCGGTAAATCAGTTTGCACATCCTGCGCGTTTCTGCTAAGATGAGGGCGGATCAGAAAAGCCGATAAAGCTGAAGCCGCCCTGAAGAAAGAAGCGGAAAAGAACAAAGAAGGAACAACAAAAAACAACGAAAGAACGAGGAGAAGAATATCATGCAGGATACGGAAAAAATCACACAGGAGCTGTTTTCCTATATCGATGCGAGTCCCACCGCCTTTCATGCCGCGGCGCAGGCTGCGAAACGGCTGGAAGAAGCCGGTTATGTCAAATTGGAAAAGGAGGCGGGAGCGCGGATCACGGCGGGAGGAAAATATTACATGACCCGAAACGATTCCTCCCTGATCGCGTTCCGGATTCCGAAGGAAGAGGTGCGGCGCTTCCGGATCGCGGCGGCGCACAGCGATTCCCCTTCCTTTAAAATCAAGGAAACGCCGGAAATGGGCGTGGAGGGGCATTATGTGAAGCTGAATACGGAAGGCTACGGCGGAATGATCCAGTCCGCCTGGCTGGACCGGCCGCTGTCCGTGGCAGGCAGGGTGATCGTGGAAACGCCGGACGGCCCGCAGACCCGACTTGTGGATCTGGACCGGGATCTGTGCGTGATCCCCAATGTGGCCATTCATTTCAACCGGGAGATCAATAAGGGATATGCCTATAATCCGCAGGTGGATCTGCTGCCCCTGTTTGCCGGAGCAGCCTGCGAGGTACAAGAGGACGGACGGGAGAGCGATGGCCCGGAACGCACCGGCCTGGCTGAAGAAGGACAGAACGGAAAAGCGGGAAAGGCAGAAAAGACGGAAAAAGCGGTCACTCTGGCGGGACTGTGCGCGCAGGAGCTGGGAATCGAAGAAGAACAGATTTTGGCTTCCGACCTGTTTCTGTACAATCGGGAGAAGGGCCGCCGTATGGGAGCAAAGGGCGAATTCGTCGGCTCTCCCAGACTGGACGATCTGCAGTGCGCCTTCGGAGTACTGGAGGGCTTCCTGCAGGCGGACCAGGCAGGAGAAGAGGCAGGACAGGAAGAAACGGGAAGCTGTGCCGTCTACGCCCTTTTTGACAACGAAGAGATCGGAAGCGGAACCAAACAGGGCGCGGATTCCACCTTTCTGTCGGATGTGCTGGAGGGCGTCTGTGACGCGCTGAATATTTCCGGAGCGAAACGGCGAGATCTTCTCTCAGAGAGCTTCTTGCTTTCCGCGGACAACGCTCACGGCGTACATCCCAATCACCCGGAGAAATCCGATCCCACCAACCGCCCTTATCTGAACGGAGGGATCGTGCTCAAGTTCCAGGGAAGCCAGAAATATACCACCGACGCCTGGTCGGCTGCTCAGGTGCGCAGCCTGTGCAGGAAGGCGGGCGTTCCCTGTCAGAATTTTGCCAACCGCGCGGATATCGCCGGAGGAAGCACCCTGGGAAATATTTCTTCCGCTCATGTATCCATTCCCGCGGCGGACATCGGCCTGGCGCAGCTTGCCATGCATTCCGCCTTTGAGACGGCGGGAGCGTTTGATACCGGGTATCTGATCGAATTCTGCCGGACGTATTTTGCCTGACAGAATGGAAAAAAATATTTTTCCGGAGATGATAGCTGTGTTTCGTCTGACAGGGGTGGTAAGGTAAAGAAAAGAGACAGAGAAGAAGCCGGCCGCCAGGAAGGATCTGCGCCGCAGGTAAGGAGGCTGTCATGTGGAAGGAACGGATGAAAAAAGCAGCGTCGGCGCTGGCCTGCGTGATTTTTATACTGATTGAAATCTGCGGATATGTGTTGGTTTATGTTCAGAGCAGATTTTTCAGAATGTCGTTTCTGGTGATCGGCGACTGGATCATACCGGAAAAGGCAGTGCTGGGGATCTATATCGCGGCGGCTGTTGTCGGAAATGTCGTGCTCTTTTTTGGCAGGGACGAAAGGAAAGTCCTGAGAACCCTGATGACCATGCTCGGGCCGGGAATGCTTTTGATTACCATAACCCGCCTGGCATGCGGAGGATGGCTGATTTTTACCGTATTTTTCCTGTTCCTTCTTTATCTGCTGTTCTGGGGCGGACAGGCCGTATGGCTGCTTTTATCCGGGAAGATTGGGAAAAGCACGATGCGCTTTCGGCAGGACAGAGGAGGGAAATCTATCAGATTCTGATTGACAGCGAGTGCGAATATCTTGGAATTGAGCCGGTGCTGGTTCAGATCAGCGAGGAATACGGATGGAAAACGCATGCCGAATATGAGGAGGAAAACCGGATCATCACGATGATGGAATATGGCATGGAAAAGGACACGCCGGAGGTCATTCAGACGCTGTGCCATGAAGTATATCACGCATATACACGGGATCTGGTCGATGCGTTCAGCCATATCAGCCATGAGGAGGAGAATCTGCTGATTTTCCGGCAGGTGAGAGAACTGGAAAGAGGCTATGAACGTTATAAGAAGGACGGGAGCTATGAGGAGTATTATAATAATCCCGTGGAGGAATACGCCAGATCCTACGCCCAGGCCAGAGCGGAGGCGTACTGCCGCTATCTGCCCGGAGGGGAGACGGTGAGCAGATAGAGTCAAGCCAGGGCCTGAGATAGATGTGGATGCATGACAATGAGTCAAATAAAGTGGCTCGATGCGGCGAGGTGCTTTTGTGAGAATTTAAATGAAAATCGGCTAAAAAAATAACTGCCGAAATTTATTGAAATTATGACGGATGTAGTGTAGGATAAATTCAGGTCAGTAAGATCAACATCTTACTGCTTTACCCAAGACGTTTTACGGGAAGGAGGAATCGAAGGTGGGCGCTATCTCTAA
>DXDD01000026.1 GCA_019115665.1 Candidatus Eisenbergiella pullistercoris
ATCAACATCATGAACGACGATGCCACCATCAATGAAAACGGCGGAAAGTTCGCCGGAATGGACCGTTACGAGGCCAGGAAGGCCATCGTGAAGGAGCTGGACGAGATGGGGCTTCTGGTGCGCATCGAGGACTATACCCACAACGTGGGAACCCATGACCGCTGCAAGACCACAGTGGAGCCGCTGATCAAGAAGCAGTGGTTCGTGAAGATGAGCGAGCTGATCAAGCCCGCCGTGGAAGGCGTGAAGAACGGGGACATCCGCCTGATTCCGGAGCGCATGGACAAGATTTATTTCAACTGGACGGACAACATCCGCGACTGGTGCATTTCCAGACAGCTCTGGTGGGGCCACAGAATCCCGGCCTACTACTGCGGCGAGTGCGGCGAGATCGTAGTCGCGAAGGAAATGCCGAAGGTATGCCCGAAGTGCGGCTGCACCCATTTCACTCAGGATGAGGATACCCTGGATACATGGTTTTCTTCTGCCCTCTGGCCCTTCTCCACGCTGGGCTGGCCGGACAAAACGGAGGATCTGGACTATTTTTATCCTACGGACGTTCTGGTGACGGGCTATGATATCATTTTCTTCTGGGTCATCCGCATGATCTTCTCCGGCTATGAGCAGATGGGAAAGAAGCCCTTCTCCACCGTGCTGTTCCACGGCCTGGTGCGGGATTCCCAGGGAAGAAAAATGTCCAAGTCCCTCGGAAACGGCATCGATCCGCTGGAGGTCATCGACAAATACGGCGCGGACGCTCTGCGTCTGACGCTGATCACCGGAAACGCGCCCGGAAACGACATGCGCTTCTATTATGAGAGGGTGGAGGCCAGCCGCAATTTCGCCAACAAGGTCTGGAACGCTTCCCGCTTCATCCAGATGAACATGGAAGGAAAGACCGTTCCGGAAAATGCATGGGAGCATCTGCAGCCCGTGGACAAATGGATCCTTTCCCGCCTGAACAGCGTGGTGAAGGAAGTCACCGACAACATGGAGAATTTCGAGCTGGGCATCGCCGTGCAGAAGGTTTATGATTTCATCTGGGACGAGTTCTGCGACTGGTACATCGAAATGGTGAAGCCCAGGCTGCACGATACGGACGACGCGGACAGCCAGAACGCGGCGCTCTGGACGCTGAAAAATGTGCTGTTAAACGCCCTGAAGCTGCTGCATCCCTACATGCCCTTCGTCACCGAAGAGATCTTCTGCAACCTGCAGGATGAGGAGGAATCCATCATGATTTCTTCCTGGCCGCAGTATAAAGAAGAGTGGAACTTCCCGAAGGAAGAGGAGGAAATCACGATCCTCAAGGAAGCGGTGCGCGGCATCCGAAACGTCAGAAGCTCCATGAACGTTCCGCCCAGCAAAAAGGCCCATGTGTTCGTGGTGAGCACGGATGAGAGGATCGCATCCGCCTTCACGGAAGGAAAGCTGTTCTTCGCTTCCCTCTCCGGCGCTTCCGACGTCACCATCCAGACGGATAAGACGGGAATCGCGGACGACGCGGTATCCGTGGTGATCGCGGGAGCCACGCTCTACATTCCCTTCGCGGAGCTTGTGGACATCGCGCAGGAAATCGCCCGGCTGGAAAAGGAAGAGAAGCGTCTTACCGGCGAGCTCGCCCGGGTAAACGGCATGCTGAGCAATGAACGCTTCCTTTCCAAGGCTCCGGAAAGCAAGATCGCCGAGGAAAAGGGCAAGCTGGAGAAATATACGCAGATGATGGAGCAGGTAAAAGAGCGCCTTGCCGCCCTGAAAAAATAAACGGAGAAAGGTACAGTCTGCCGAAGCGTCGGAGGAAGGCTCCGGCGCTTCGGCATGGAGGGAAAAATGAGCTTCAGTTATGAAGAAGCGGTAAAATACGTCCTGGACGTTCCCAGATTTACGAAAAAAAACGCGCCGGAGGATACGGCGGCCTTCTATGATTTTCTGGGAAGACCCGGAGAGGAAGCCATGCTGATCCACGTGGCGGGAACCAACGGAAAGGGCTCCGTCTGCGCCTACGTCAGCTCGGTGCTGAAGCGGTCCGGCTTTTCCGCCGGTCTTTTCACCTCGCCCCATCTGGTGGATATCCGGGAGCGGTTCCGGCTGAACGGGGAGATGATCCGCGAAACCGAATTTGCCTCCTGCATGAACCGCGTCATGGAGCGGCTTGACGCATTCCGGAGGGAAACGGGGAGGGCGGAATATCACCCCACCTTTTTTGAGCTGCTCTTTTTTATGGGGATGCTCTGGTTTTCCGACAAACATGCGCAGGCGATCGTCCTGGAAACCGGGATGGGAGGACGGCTGGACGCCACGAACGTGGTGAGAAGGCCTGCGGTCTGCGTCATCACCTCCATCGGGATGGATCACATGGAGTATCTGGGCGACACGAAGGAAAAGATCGCCGCGGAAAAGGCGGGGATCATCAAGCCGGGGACGCCTGTGGTCTACTGGGATGAGGAGCCTTCGGTCAGCCGCGTCATTGTCGAAAAAGCGCGGGAAATGGGAGCGGAAGCCGTTCCGGTGTCGGAATCAGACGCCGCATCCCTGCATTTTCAGAATAAAAAGATTGATTTTTCCATGCGCTCTGAGTATTATGAATATATTAAGGTCTGCCTGCACACCCCGGCGGTCTATCAGTACAGGAACGCCGCCTTGGCGGTCCGGGCGCTGGAGCGGCTGAAGGACAGGCGCATCACCCGCAGGACCATCGAAGAGGGGCTTGCAGAAGCGCGCTGGCCCGGCCGGATGGAAGAGGTGCTTCCCGGCGTGGTCATCGACGGCGCCCACAATGAAGACGGGGTTTTGGCTTTTCTGGAAAGCGTATCCCATGACGGCTGCCAGGGAAGAAGGCTGCTCCTGTTTTCCGTGGTTTCCGACAAGCGCGGAAAGGAAATGGCAGGGCTGATCTTAAAGAGCGGGCTTTTCGCGAAGATCGCCGCCGCGCCGATGGCGAGCGGAAGATCGCTGACAAAGGAACAGCTGGCAGAGATCTGGGACGGCCGGGCAGAGCTGTATGACAGCCCGGAGGAGGGCTTCCGTGCCCTGAACAGAGAAAAGGAGCCGGAGGATATGGTATACGCGGCCGGATCCCTGTATCTGGCGGGACAGCTTCTCGCCGGCGGAAAAGACGATTGACCGGATGATTCTGGAGGATTATAGAGAATGTTGGATTTTGAAGCGGAACTGAAGAAATTTCATCCCAGCCTGGAAGTGGACGAGGTGGAGGAAGCGATCTATAAGCACGGACTGACGGACATCACGGATCTTCTTGTGGAGATCGAGAAGGACAGAAGGCCGCAGGGAGCGGAAAGAAACAGAGGGACGGAAGAATGAACTGTTATAACTGCGGAGCGCTTCTGACGGAAACGGATTTCTGCACCGGCTGCGGGGCCGATGTACGGCATTATAAGAAGATCATCGCCCTGTCCAATATGTATTATAACGACGGACTGGAAAAGGCGAGGGTGAGGGATCTTTCCGGGGCGGTCAGAAGCCTGACGGAATGCCTGAAGCTGAATAAATTCAATATAGACGCCAGAAATCTGCTCGGACTGGTATATTTTGAAGTGGGAGAAACCGTAAACGCGCTGAGCGAATGGGTCCTGAGCAAGAACCTGCGGGCGGAGAAGAACATCGCGGACGATTATATCGAAGCCGTGCAGAACAACCCCACCCAGCTGGAGAACCTGAACCAGGCCATCCGCAAGTACAATCAGGCGCTGGCCTACTGCCAGCAGGGCAGCCTGGATCTTGCCGTGATCCAGCTGAAAAAGGTGCTTTCCATCAATCCCCGCTTTCTCCGCGCCCATCAGCTTCTGGCCCTTCTGTACATCCAGGCGGAGGACTGGGAAAAGGCGAAGCGGGAGCTGAACAAATGCGGCAGGATCGATGTGCGCAACACCACCACTCTCCGCTACATGAAGGAAGTGGACGCGGCGACGGTGGAGGACGAGTCGAAGGGAGCCCACAGGAGCCGGAAATCGGAGGATGTGATCAAGTACCAGAGCGGAAACGAGACCATCATCCAGCCGGTCAATGTACAGGAGCCTAAGAAAAGCCTCGCCTTCCTGGTCTATCTGCTGGTGGGCGCGGCCGCCGGCCTTGCCGTTGCGCTGACCCTCATCATGCCGGCGAGGATGCAGAGCCTGCGGACGCAGCTGAACGAGGAAAGCCGGACGGTGGGAGAGCAGCTGGAGAAGCGGAATGCGGAGCTGAACGAGCTGCAGACCCAGGTTGCGGATCTGGAGGCGCGCAATGCGGAGCTGGAGAGCGAGCTTGACGGCTTTGCGGGAGCGGACGGAACGCTTCAGACAATAGAGAGCCTTCTGAACGCGGCCTATATTTATCTGGATACGCCGGAGGATATTGAAAGCCTGGCACAGGCGCTGGAAACCATAGACGCGGAGAGCATGGCTTCCGATACCGTCTCCGAGGCCTACAGGAACCTGTATGACAAGCTTCTTGAGCTGGCCGGTCCGCAGATCAGCGAGGCCTGCCAGGAAAGCGGGAACGCGGCCTATCGGGACGGCGACTATGATACGGCCGTTGCCGAGCTGGAGCGCGCTTTCAGCTATGACGAAACCAACAGCGACGCCCTTCTCCTTCTGGGAGACGCCTACCGCAGAAACGGCGACAGCCGCAACGCGACCCGGATCTACGAGCAGGTAATGGAGCTGTTCCCGAATACGGAGAACGCACGACGGGCGGAGAACGCTCTGGAGGAGCTGGAGGGCTGAGAACAGTCCGGCCGCCGTTCTCTGACAGGCCGTTTTCCGAAGGCCGGAAGAGAGAACTTCATATTTTAAACAACGAACAAAAGAGAACGATACCTTAGGCATTAAGGGAGGTTCTCTTTTTTTATATTTTACGGGCGTGTGCGGAGAAGCAGACGGAGCCGGATGCGCCTCAACAGAAACGCTTCGGCATGGAGGTAAGAGATGAAAGTATTGGAAGATGATTTCAGGGTGATCGACAGCTGCCTGTGCGTCAGGATGCCGGAAGAGATCGACCACCATCATGCGGAGGAACTCTGCAGGATCGCGGATCACATCATTCTGGAGGAACAGGTGGAGAATGTGCTGTTTGATTTTTCGGACACCAGATTCATGGACAGCTCCGGCATAGGGATCCTGATCGGCCGCTACCGGCTGATCTCCTGCTTCGGCGGGAAGGTATACGCCTGCCATGCGGACAGGAAGATCCGCAGGCTGCTGGAGCTGTCAGGCGTACAGAAAATCGTGGAAATTGTGGAAGAAGCAGGGGTGGATCAATGAGCATGGAGGCAGGGATGAAAAACGAGATGAGGATGGAATTTGACGCGGTTTCGGAGAATGAAGGATTCGCGCGGGTGGCGGCGGCCGCGTTCGTGACGCCGCTGGATCCTACGCTGGAGGAGGCGGCGGACATCAAAACAGCCGTTTCAGAGGCGGTCACAAACGCGGTGATCCACGCCTATCCGGACTGGCCGGCGGATCAGCCGCGGAAGGTGGAAATGAAGTGCGCGGTGGACGGGGATGTGCTGCAGATTGAGATCAAAGACTACGGGATCGGGATCCCGGACGTGGAGAAGGCCATGGAACCGCTGTATTCCACCTGCCCGGACAAAGACCGGTCCGGAATGGGTTTTGCGTTCATGGAGGCTTTTATGGATGATCTGGAGGTAGAATCCTCCGTAGGCCAGGGAACCGTGGTTCGGATGAAAAAAAAGCTGGGAACACAGCCCTTTCTGGAAGAAGAGGAGTGAGGGGAGACAGGCTTGAACGAGGTATCAGCACGGATCGCACGGGCACAGGAAGGAGACCGCAGGGCCAGAGAGGTACTGATAGAGGAAAATCTGGGACTGGTGCATCATATCGTAAAGCGTTTTGCCGGACGGGGATACGATATGGAGGATCTTTTTCAGATCGGATGCATCGGCCTGATCAAGGCCATCGACAAATTCGACCTGTCCTATGAGGTCCGTTTCTCCACCTATGCGGTTCCCATGATCACGGGCGAGATCAAACGCTTCCTGCGCGACGACGGCCTGATCCGGGTAAGCCGGACGCTCAGGGAGAACAGCTGGAAGGTGAAGCAGACGGAGCAGAAGCTGGTTCACAGCCTGGGCAGGGAGCCTTCCCTTGCGGAGATTGCCGCAGAAACGGGAATGGAAAGAGGGGATGTGATTCTTGCCATGGAAGCGGGAGCGGAGGTGGAGTCCATCTATAAGACCGTATATCAGTCGGACGGAAATGAGATCCGGCTTCTGGACAGGGTGACGGCTTCCGGACAGACGGACGGATGGGAGGATGAGGAAAAGGAAAGGCTTCTGAACCGCATGCTTCTGAACCAGCTTCTGGGAGAACTTTCAGAGACAGAGCAGGAGCTGATCCGGATGCGCTATTTTGAAGACATGACCCAGACCGAGGTGGCGGGAAGGCTGGGGATCAGCCAGGTCCAGGTCAGCCGTCTGGAAAAAAAGATCCTTCTCGCCATGCGCCGCAGGGCCTTATGCTGAACCCGCCGGGAAAAGGCGCGGAGCCTTATGCTGAACCCGCCGGGAAAAGGCGCGGGCCTTGTGCTGAACCCGCCGGGAAAAGGCGCGGAGCCTTATGCGGAACGGACCGGAAAAGGTCCGGCAGGACGCCGTGACTGAATAAACCGGGGCAAAAACGCTCATACTGGTGGGAAAGAAGCACGGGGACCGGCACAGGAAGGCGGCCCCGGAAGGGAGGCGGCCATGGCGGAGCAAAAGACGCTGTACCTGAAGCTGGAGCGCTGCGTGGAAACGCAGAAAACCGTGATCCGGCTGGGAGATCTGGGAAAGCTGGTCTGCGCTGACTCAGGGATCCTGGAGAAGGCAAAGACAATGAAAATCTGCAGCTTCAGCGACCGACATCAGAAACGCTGCGTCATCAGCGTGATGAGGATCCTGGAGGAGCTGCAGAAGCTTCAGCCATCTGTGGAGGTGCAGAATATCGGAGAGACGGAGGTGATCGTGGAGCGGGCGGCGGAGAAGGAGAGGGGCCTGCTGGCGTGGCTGAAGACCGCCTTTGTCTGCCTGATCTGCTTTTTCGGGCCGGCCTTCACCATCATGGCCTTCCATAATGATATCGGGATCGGAAATGTGTTCGGAAAGATATATGAAATGGCGACGGGCAGAGCTGCGGACGGCGTCACCATTCTGGAGATTTCCTATTCGATCGGCCTGGCTGCGGGGATCATCCTGTTTTTCAATCACGTGGGAGGAAGAAGGATCACGAAGGATCCCACGCCCATCGAGGTGGAAATGCGCATCTATGAGGATCAGGTGAACAGCGCCCTTGTGGAAAACGCGGACAGAAAGGGGGAAATGATCGATGCTTCCTGAGGGAGAGCTGCAGTCCGCCGTCTGCCAGGCGGGACTTGCGTTTGCGGGAATCAGCGCCGGCCTGCTGGTATCCGGCGGCGTGTTCACCGTCCTGCTTTCCGTGGGGCTTGCTCCTCGCTTCGCCGGGGTCACCCATACCGGAAACCGGATTTTTCTCTATGAAGAGATGGTGGTGTTCGGGACGCTTTTCGGGAATGTCCTGAGCGTGTTTGAAAAGCCCATAACCGCTCTGCGGCAGACGGCCTGGCCTTCCGGGATCGTCGGACGGCTCCTGGACGCATCGGCTGTCTGCCTGCCTGCGGCCTTCGGCCTGTTTGCCGGGATCTTCGTGGGCTGTCTGGCGCTGGCGATCGCGGAAATGCTGGATTCCATCCCCGTTTTCGCAAGACGGATCTCCTTCCGCCGCGGACTCGGGATCGCCATCCTCTGCGTGGCGGTAGGAAAGCTCATGGGAAGCCTGTATTATTTTCTGGGGGGATTCTGAAACAAACCGCGCTGGGGTTGCTGGCCGGGCCGGGTTGCTGTTCGCTGGCCTGCCAGGGAACAGCAACCGCTTCTACGGCAGGAATCGGAAGAATGGCGCGCTGACCCGTAGGGATCGGGATCTCACTACGGCCAAAACAGGATATTTCGGCTTTTGTACCGTAGATTTTGGTGGCTTTGTACAGCAGAAAATATAGTTTTGTCATTTTGGCCCGTAGTGTGAGGCAATATCGCCCGCAGCAGGCGGCTTTCCCGTTACTGTTCAGACAGGTCTGCGCATTTACTGCGCAGACCGTACAAAAACGTACAGGAAGGAAGCATCCGGCCCATCGCAAAGCGATTGGAATGGCCGGATGCCGTTACTGTTCTGCCGAAGGCTGAACAGTAACGCTTTCCCGTGCCGGCCAGAGCGATGACGATGCTTTTCTTGTAATTTATGCGGTGATATGATAGACTGACTGGTGAAAAGAACGGCTGAAAAAACGTGATACAGCCGCTTGAAATTCAGCAGGAAAGAGAGGCAGAAAAAGACTGTGTAATATAGCAAGTTAATATGCCGGAAGCCGTTCTTTATGACGTCCGAACGAGGGAAAAAGAAGCCGCTGCATAGGTATGAAAGGCAGTGGCTTTTCTGCCTGTTCAGCAGTCCACCGCAGGACAGTCCGGAACCGCTGCATGCTGCAGCAGCCCTGAATGGTCCTTCGGCGGGCTGCAAAGATGCAAAAGAGAACCCAATCAGCACAGCGCCGGCGTGCATGGTCATGCAGATCAGCCCTGGATGAGCTGCTATTGATACGGATGATGGAACGAGATGAAACAGACAAAGGAGAACGCTGTGATGAAAAAGAACACCGAACTGATCAATGGAAACGTCTGGTATGACACAGACGGAAACGTGCTTCATGCCCATGGCGGACATATGCTGTTCTGGCAGGGGGAATGGTACTGGTACGGGGAAAACAGGACGGAAAACCGCTATGTAAGCGTCTACCGTTCCAGGGATCTCGTAAACTGGACCTTCTGCCGCCATGCGCTGACCACGGATTCGCCTACGGCGGAGTACCGTGTGAAAACGGACCGGAAGCTGAGAACGGCGGACGGCGGAAAGATCAATGTGGAGCGTCCCAAGGTGCTATATAATGAAAAAACAAAGCAGTTCGTGATGTGGATGCATGTGGAAAACGGCAAAGATTATCGTGACGCCGCCTGCGCCGTTGCAGTCTGCGACCGGCCGGACGGAGAATTCACCTATCTGGGCTGCTTCAATCCCTTCGGATACATGTCCAGGGACTGCACCCTCTTTCAGGACGGGGACGGGACGGCATACTTCATTTCCGCGTCCAGAGACAATGCGGATCTGCATGTATACCGCCTGACGGAAGACTATCTGAGCGTGGAATGCCTGGTACATAAGCTCTGGCAGGGGGAATACCGGGAGGCTCCCGCCGTGATGGAGCGGAACGGAAAATACTATATGTTTTCCTCCTACTGCACCGGCTGGGCGCCCAATCAGTGCCGGTATGCGACGGCGGACGCGGTGGAAGGGCGCTGGAGCATGCTTGCGGATATCGGAGATGCGGTCACTTACCGCACGCAGCCGGCCTTTATTCTGCCGGTGAAAAAAGAGAACGGGACCGATTACTATTATGTATCCGACCGCTGGAACGGAAAGGATTACAATGATTCCAGATATGTGATCCTGCCGCTTTCCTTTACGCCGGACGGTCTGCCGGTCATGGAATACAGAGACGAATTCTGCCCTGGCCTGTAAACGGCGGCATCAGAGGCATTTTTCCGCAGGGACGGCGGAGAGGGTCGCCGCTGCAGCCCACGGGCCCGGGTGACGGTCCGCCGCTGCAGCCCGCAGGCCCGGGTGACGGTCCGCCGCTGCAGCCCGCAGGCCTGAGTGACAGTCTGCCGCTTCAGTCCGCAGGCCCGGGCGGCAGCCCGCCGCTTCAGTCCGCCCGCCTGCTGTCAAGCCAGAGCGAGACGGCAAGCGCGCTGAAGGCTCCGGTGAGCTTTGCGGCGATCAGCGGTCCGGTGAGATCCGGGGAGACGCCCATGGTGAAGGCGATGTGCGCCCCCATCAGGGAGGCGGCGCTCACCAGATAGGCGGATATGGCTGTCCGGCCGCGGGGCGTCATATCCTTCAGCATGGCCAGAGCGGGCAGGACGCTGACGGTTCCGATGAGAATGGCGGCAACCGCTGCTTCATCCAGCCTCAACAGGCGTCCCGCCTTTTTCAGGGGAACGCGCAGCAAACGCTGCAGAAAAAGGGCGGCCGGCAGGCTCCCCAGCATGACCACGCAGATGGAGGAGACGGTCTGCATGGCCTCCATGACCGGCGTGACAAAGGGGCTTTCCAGCTCCAGAAGATACAGGACGGCGCCGACCGTCAGTCCAAGGGTGATAAACGCCCGAAGCGCGCGCACAAACAGGCGGAAAGCAGAGATCATCCGGGCCGGGCATCTCCACAGCCCAAAAATCAGGAGCAGGGCGCAGAAGAGCAGAAGGGCCAGCTTCTGCAGAAGCTGCGGGACCGTAAAGCCGCAGAGCAGGCCGCCCGCAAGAAAACCGGCGGGCATGGTGATCAGACCCAGGATCATCCCCTTCAGAAAATAACCGCTGTCTTTTTCTTCGATCACGCCGATCCCTACGGGAAGGGTGAAGGTAAGGGTGCAGCCGAATACGGCGGCCACGATGATACCGAAGTAGCCGCCCCACTCCGGCAGGTCGGAAAGCTGCACAGCCAGCGGATACCCTCCCATATCGATGGCAAAAAAGCCGCCTGCCAGCGCGGGGTCCGTTCCGAGAAGCCGCAGCGCGGGAGCGAGGAGCCTCTCCAGGAGCAGAGAAAGGGCGGGAGCGAGACAGATCATGCCCGCCATGGAAAGGGCGGTGGGGCCCAGCAGACGGAAGGCCTCTTCAAAGCGCTCCCCATATCCTTTCCGGTTTCCCGCAATGCAGTCCAGACCGCCCAGAACGGCTGCGGCGGCAAAAAATAGCATGATGATCCGGTTCATGACTTTTTCCTCCTGATCGTTTCCGGCACATGATACTGTGTGCGCAATCATTATACCGTGCGAAGACCGGCAGGACAAGAGAAAAAGGCCGGCGGAAATAGGCTCCGACGGACCGGAATATCTCAGACATACAAAAGAGGTAGAAATGGAAATCAGCATTCTTCTTTTCTTTCAGATTTTATCCATGTTCCTGATGCTCCTGATGGGCTTATGCCTGGTGAAAGCAGGTCTTTTGAAGGCGCAGGATAGCAGGATTCTTTCCGTTCTGCTTTTGTATCTCGCCCTGCCCTGCGCGATCCTGGATTCCTTTCAGGTGGAATATGACGGCAAAATTCTGAGAGGGCTCCTGCTCGCGTTCGCGGCGGCGATCCTCTGCCATGTGATCCTGCTTCTTGCGGCGGGCCTTCTGGGAAAGGCGCTGCATCTGACCGCCGTGGAAAAAGCCTCGGTCATTTACTCCAATTCCAGCAACCTGATCATTCCGATCATTACGGCTGTCCTTGGACCGGAATGGGTGGTCTATTCCACTGCCTATGTGAGCGTGCAGCTTCTGCTTCTGTGGACCCACGGCAAAGTGCTTCTTTCCGGACAGAAGGGGGCGGATCTCCGAAAAATCCTTACGAATATCAACCTTCTGGCTGTATTCGCCGGGATCCTTCTCTTTCTGACGGGCCTGCGCCTGCCGGAGGTGCTTTCCGATACGCTGCATTCCGTGGGAAGCATGGTCGCTCCGGCCAGCATGTTCATTGCCGGCATGCTGATCGCCGGCATGCGCCCAAGGCAGATTTTCGGAAACCGGCGGGCCTATGGGATCGTCTGCCTGCGCATGCTTGCCTTTCCCGCCGTGAGCCTGCTGGTGCTTCGCCTTCTGAAAACGGCGGCGGCCGGTGTGTCCGCCGACGCGCAGACCATCCTGCTGATCACGTTCCTTGCGGCCATCACGCCTCCCGCCTCCGCGGTGATCCAGATGTCCCAGGTCTATGGACAGGATTCGGAATACGCGGGCGTGCTCAACGTGCTTTCCACCCTCGTCTGCATCCTTACCATGCCCGCGGCGGTGCTTCTTTACCTGATGTAGCCGCCCCGCCGCGCATAAAAAAGGGGCTGCAGCCGCGGCCGGATTCTCATTTTACCGGCGAAGAATGTCCCGCGCATGTCCCGCATATGTTCCGTACATATTTCCGGCGCCTGCTGCGCATACTATCCCCATAAACAGGCGGGCAGTCACGGGAAAGGCGGCGTAAGCTTTGAAGCCTGCGGCGCTCATGTATGGAGGCAGAGATGGACGAGAAGCAGAAAAAGGAATATGAGCAGTATGTCAGCAGAATTACACCGACCCACAATCTGTTTTTACAGATGATAAAGGCGTTCGTGACGGGCGGAGCGATCTGTGTGATCGGCCAGGCCATCCTGAACGTCTGTGCCGCGATGGGCCTTGATAGGCAGACCGCGGGCAGCTGGTCGGCGATCCTTCTGATCCTTTTCAGCGTGCTTCTGACCGGCTTTAACCTCTATCCTTCCATTGTGAAATGGGGCGGCGCCGGCGCGCTGGTTCCGATCACCGGCTTTGCCAATTCCGTGGCGGCCTGCGCGATTGAATTTAAGAAGGAAGGCCAGGTCTTCGGCGTGGGCTGCAAGATCTTCACCATTGCCGG
>DXDD01000027.1 GCA_019115665.1 Candidatus Eisenbergiella pullistercoris
TGTTCAGCCTTCGGCAGAACAGTAACGGCATCCGGCCATTCCAATCGCTTCGCGATGGGCCGGATGCTTCCTTCCTGTACGTTTTTGTACGGTCTGCGCAGTAAATGCGCAGACCTGTCTGAACAGTAACGTCTGCCGGATTCTGCGCTTTCTTCCCCTGTCAATTTTTTGTTGACTCACACCCCTGTATCTGCTATATTAAGTTTACTACGGCAGACGTAGTATGACAGTCGTAGTAAATTCATCCCGGCAGCCTGTCCTCCGCTGCAGGCTCCGCCGGTTCCGGAAAGGAGGCCGGTTCCATGATCAGCAGCGACGTGATCCGCGGCTATAACGACACCTTCATCCTGTTCCTGCTTCTGGAACGGCCCTCCTACGGCTATGAGATCTCGAAGCAGATCCGCCGCCTGACCGATGAAAAGTACATCATAAAGGAGACCACCCTCTATTCCGCTTTTACCCGGCTGGAAAAGAACGGCTATATCGAGTCTTTCTATGGGGATGAGACGGAGGGCAGGCGAAGGACCTACTACCGGATCACTCCGGCAGGAAGGGCCTATTATCAGGAAAAATGTGAGGAGTGGCGCGTTACCAGAGAAGTGGTGGAGCACTTCATCCGCGGCTGACAGCCCGGATCCGCCGCGTCCTCCCCTTTTCATAAGCCGTATTTTAATACAGACTGCGCCCCTGCGGGCGGAAAGGACTTCTTATGGAAACGATCAGAACCTATCTGGAAAACCTGTTCGCACAGCTTCCCGAAACGCCGGAGCTCGTTCGCCTCAGGGACGATATGCTGCGCACCATGGAGGATAAGTACGAAGAGCTGAAAAGCGAAGGGAAATCGGAAAACGAGGCGGTCGGCATCGTCATTTCCGAGTTTGGAAATATCGACGAACTGCTGGCGGAGCTGGACCTTGACGGGGCGGGCGCAGAAAGGGCGGACACATCCGGGGAGGCGGAGGCCTCTGCCAGGAGAGAGGAAACCTCTGCCGGAAGGACGGAAGCCTTTGCCCGGGAAGCAGGAGCCTCTGCCGGCGAACCGGATTTTTTCTCCGACGGGCCTGAGCCCTTCTGTCCCGACCCGGAACAGGTGGATGAGATCATCCGGGATAAGCTCCGCATTTCCCGTATCCTTTCTCTGGGAATCAGCCTGTTTCTGCTGGGGCCAGCGCTCCTGCTTGTGGTCTGCGCCCTGCTTTCCTCCTCCGGTCTTTTCCGGCAGCCGGCGGGCGCGCAGGCCGGTCTGATCCTCATGCTCCTCCCGCTTGCGGTCTGCCTGATTCTGGGATTGATTTTCACCATTTACGGAAGCAGCCTGCAGGCCCGCTGCCGCTTTCCGAAAAATATTCTGCCGACGCCCTCTCTCAAGGCGCACATTCTGACCCGGCGGGAGGACTTTGAGCCGCAGTACGCGGTCATGACGGCGCTCGCCATCCTGTTCGCCATCTTTTCTCCCGTGCCGCTTCTGTTTTTTCTGGCTGCCGGGGCAGTCGGACGGACCGGGCTTTCGGTCCATGAGGGCTGTACGGGCGCCTTTTTCCTGCTTCTTTTTCTTGCGCTCTCCCTTTATCTGTTTCTCACCGCCCGGGCGCAGAAGCGGGTTTACGCGCTGTTTCTGCCCGAAGAATCGCAGTCTGGAGGAGTGCGGAAAAGGGTGGACGCCCGCCGGCTGGAGGAGGGGCTTTTAAAGGCGATCCTTTCCTCCTACTGGCCGTTCGTGTTCATCGTTTATTTCATCGTCAGCTTCTTTACCGGTCTCTGGGCTGTCAGCTGGCTCATCTACTGGCCCATCGCGCCCATGGTGCAGCGGGTCCTCTACGCCCGGCTGGACAGTCTGAAAAAGAAACGGAACAAGGGGCAGGCCTGATTTGCCGCGGGAAAGACGATAACGACGTTTTGGAAAGAAGGATTTTCATGCTGCAAAATCATCCTGTGCTTCATATGGAAAACCTGACCCGTTCCTATGGGAAGCATCCCGCTCTGTCCGGCCTTTCGGCGGATCTGGAGCTGGAGTGCGGCCGCGTCTACGGCCTGATCGGCCCGAACGGCTCCGGAAAGACCACCTTGCTGAAGCTCCTTTCCGGAATCCTGTCTCCTTCCTCCGGGCACATTTCCCTGACCGGAGAAAGCGGAGCCTTCCCGTCCGCAGAGCCTCCTTCCTTTTCTGAATGGGGACCGGAGTATGTGGTCTATATCCCTGCCGGAGAACGGGGGCTGCGCTACAAAAACACCGTGCATGACAACGTGATGTATTTCTGCGCCCTGAAAGGAAAGGGATATGAAGAAACAAAGCTCCTTCTTCAGCGTCACGCCGCCTCCCTTTCCTGTGAAAAACTTCTGGGCAGACGGGTGGAAAGCCTTTCTCTGGGGCAGAAAAAGAAGGCCTCCCTGCTGTGCGGGCTCTGCTGCGGCGCGCGGCTGATCCTCATGGATGAGCCTTCCAATGGCCTGGACCCGCAGGCGGAAGAGGAACTGAAGCGTACCATCCGGGACGCTGCCCGCAGGGAGCGCGTCACCTTCCTGATTTCCTCCCACGATCTGCTCCTGTTTGAAGGACTTGCTGACCGCTACCTGTTTCTTTCAGAGGGCCGCATGAAGTTTTCCTGTGACCGGCAGATGAATACGGAAGAGTTAAAGGAGGCTTATGCG
Organism: Candidatus Eisenbergiella pullistercoris; assembly: GCA_019115665.1. Classification (GTDB taxonomy): domain Bacteria; phylum Bacillota; class Clostridia; order Lachnospirales; family Lachnospiraceae; genus Eisenbergiella; species Eisenbergiella pullistercoris. Next base: position 2,650 of record DXDD01000027.1, read on the forward strand.
CGTACCGGCGCAGCAAAGACAGTGGAAAGGACGGAGCCATGAAAAAAGAACTGTTTCTGAGTGAAAAAACGCCTGAAAGGAAAAAACTGCTTCAGAAAATAAGGCGGCTTCCGGCAAAAGGGCTGTTTCATGCCGTTCTCTGGGAGATCCGGATGGAGCTTTCGGAGGCCCTGCAGTACAAGACGGGGCTGCTCATGGATGCTCTGCTTCTGATCGGCTCCTTTCTGGCCGCTCTTTTTCTGGGGTCGGGAAGCAGCCTGTCCTCCTTTTATCAGGCGGACGGGGCGCAGAGCGGGATGCTGCTTCTGATCGGTTATCTTTTCTGGGGAAACAGCTGCGCCGCCCTTGGCTGCTGTACGGGAGCTCTGCGCGGGGAAATGCAGGAGGGCACCTTCGAGCTGCGGCTGCAGAGCCGATTTCCTCTCACGCTGATGCTGTTCTGTCAGCTGCTTGCGGATACTCTCCTGCACTTTCTGATCTATGGAAGTCTGCTTGCGGCTGCCGCCCTGTTTTCCGGCTCTTCCCTGGCAGACGTCCGTTTCCTTTTTCTGTCCCTGCCCGTCCTTCTGCCCTGCCTGGCGGGCATGTACGGCATGGGACTTCTGGCGGGCGCGGTCGGCCTGCACGCAAAGAAAACGGGCAGCCTGATCTTTCTGATCCAGACCGCCCTGCTCTTTGTGACCAATACCCTGACCCCTTCCGCCGCGGGGCCGCTTTTTCTGATTCCCTTCTGCCCCGGCATCGATATCGCCCGCAGTCTCTATCTCTACGGAAGCGCCTCCGCAGGGGCCTGGGCCGCCCTGCTCTGTGTCAATTTTGCCTGGCTGCTTTTGGGAAACGCCGTATTTTCCTTCTGCCTGAAGCGGGAACGAAAATACGGCACCTGGGATACCTGGTAAAAGGCGTCTAAATCAGCCAGTCCGGAATGGAAAGCCGCTTTTTTGCCGTTGGAGCCGAGACGCCGTCAGCGCTCCCCAGCTCCTCGTAAAGGACCGGCCTCAAGTCAAAAAAGGCCGTACCGGCAGATTTTCCCCGCCGGCGCGGCGGGGGAGCTTTTCCCGTCCTACAGCTCCGCCTCGAAGCGGTCCATGTTGTCGATCTTTCCGATCACAACGATCACGTCGCCCTCCTGGAGACGGTAGTCGGGCTGAACTTCTATGTTCGTCACGCGGCCGCTCTCGATGGCGATGACATTGAGGCGGTACTTTTTGCGGATGCCGTATTCCTCAATGGATTTGCCCACGATCTTTCCGGATGCTATGATCTGGCGGATCTCCACGCTGTTGTCCAGGGAGACGTAGTCCAAGAAGTTGCGGGAGATCAGGCGCTTCCCGAGGCGGATCGCCATATCGCGCTCCGGGTAAACCACCTGCGCGCCCAGCTTTTCCAGAACGGCTCCCTGCTCCGCGGTAAGGGCCTTTGCGATCACATGAGGAATGCCCATCTCGACCACGCACATGGTGGTCAGGATTCCGGTATCCATTTTTTCTCCGATGCAGACGATCACGGTGTCGCAGTTCTGAATGCCCACCTCACGGAGGGTATCCGCGTTCAACTCATCCACCACGTAGGCATAGTCCGTATACTGGCGCAGCTCCTTCACCTTGGCTTCGCTCTTATCAAGCACGATCACATCCTTGCCGGCCTTGGCAATGGTAATGGCCAGCGCGGTGCCGAAGCGTCCGAGGCCGATCACGCCGAAGGATTCGGCTTCCTGATTTTTCTTCATATCTGATCTGATTCCTTTCTCATCTTTCAATCGCTGAAATATTCTGTTTATGACCATAACTTATTTTAACCGATGGTAACCGGTTCCTCCGTATATCTGGCGTTGGGCTCCGGATGCTCGATCCACATGGAGACCAGGGTGAACGCGCCGATCCTTCCCGTATACATCACCAGGATGATCACCAGCTTGCCCGCCGCGGACAGGTCTGGCGTGATCCCGGTGGAAAGCCCCACCGTGCCGAAGGCGGAGATCACCTCAAACAGCAGCTGGATAAAGGTGCAGTCCGGCTCCAGCACGCACATCAGAAAGGTCGCCACGCATACCACGCCCATCGACAGACTGGTCACCAGATAGGCCTTGGAGAGATTTTCCTTTGAAATATTCCTGCGGAAGGAGCTTAAAGGCTTTTTCACAAAAATGCTTCTTGCCGCCTGCACCAGCACGAAAAAGGTGCTGGTCTTGATGCCGCCGCCCGTGGAACCGGGAGACGCGCCGATAAACATCAGGATGCACAGCACGAACAGTCCGGCATTGGTAAAGTCCCCGATGGCATAGGTGGAAAAGCCTGCCGTTCTTGCCGATACGCTGTGGAAAAACGCTCCCATCCAGGTAACGTCCTCCGTCAGCTTCAGAAGCACCGTTCCCGCTGCGATCAGGACGATGCTGGTGGTGATGACCACCTTGGAATGCAGGGCAAGCTTTTTAAAACGCTTCTGCTTCATCACATCCAGAATGACCAGGAAACCGATGCCGCCGAAGATGATCAGGCCGCAGGTCGTCAGGTTCAGAAGGATGTTGTCCTGATACGGGATCAGATTGCGCAGCCCGCCCAGGATGTCAAAGCCCGAGTTGTTGAAGGCCGCCACGGAATGGAACACGCTGATCCAGAGCGCCCTTGGCAGGGGATAATCCCGGCTGAACACGAGAAAGCTCAGGATGGCTCCCGTAACCTCAAAAAACAGCGTCATCAGAAGGACCGCCCGCACCAGCTTGACGATTCCCCGGAAGCTGTCCACATTCAGAGCCTCCTTGGCCAGGAGCCTTCCCCGGATGCTGACGCGCTTTCCGGCCGCCAGGATCAGTCCCACGCCCACGGAGGTGACGCCGAGTCCGCCGATCTGGATCAGCACCGCCACCACCGCCTGCCCGAAGGGGGTAAAATGATCCGCCACGTCAATGGCGATCAGACCCGTCACGCATACGGCGCTGGTGGAGGTGAACAGAGCGTCCACAAAGGACACCTGCGCATCCGGCCAGACGGAAACGGGCAGCACCAGAAGCACGGCGCCGGTCAGGATCACCGCCGCGAAGCCCATCGCGATCAGCCGTCCGGGCGGCTGCTTTTTCAGAAAATTTATGAAAAACATCTTTTTTCTTTTCCTCTTTTTCTCTTTAATTTCCGCAGGCAAAGCGCCGGATCGGCACACGCCCGCACATACGCCTTCTGCGGCGGCCTGTTTTCATCCCGCCGCAGAAAGAGAGAAAAAGCGTTTTTTCCCGTCCTTTTTCTTCTGCACGAAAAGCTCGCGCAGAAAACGCGCCCGGTCCGGTTTTTCTTCATAAAGAAAGGCCAGAAGGCATTTTCGGGTAAAAAGGGCCGGAAATCCTCCCACGCAGAAGAAGCCCGCAAGGAAGACGATCGTCTTAAACGCGCGGTATGAGGCCCCCTTTCCGAACATGGAGGCCATATCGTTTAACGCGGCGCTCCGGGCTCCCGTCTCTGCCGCCGCGCCGGCCTGCGCGATCTCCTCCGGCAGATCCGAAAGAGGCTGAAGCCTCTCCTGCCTGCTGACAGCACAAGGGAACCTCTGCGGCATTGTCTGACAGGCAGAGCCGCAGGCCAGTTCCCCTGCAAGCAAACACAATATGGAAAATATCAGTAAAAGCGGTATCATCCCGCCGGGCCTTCTTCGGAGCCCCTGCGCCTGAATCACTTTGTTCTTCCTCCTGAGTTACCTTGAGCACTCTCTAAAAATAACACCGCCGGAACTCTTTGTCAATACGGCGCGGAGGTCACAGCCGATGCTTACAGCGCGGAGGTTGCGGCCGCCGCTTACGGCGCGAAGGTTACGGCCGCCGCCTTTTCCGGTCCAGAGCGCACACGGCCTCGCAGCTTTCCGTCCAGGGGAACATGTCAACGGGCCATATTTTTCCTGCCTGATATCCCAGCCGGTCCAGGACTTTCAGATCCCGGCCCAGAGTTTCCGGATTGCAGGAAATATAGACAATCCGCTCCGGAGCGAGCGCTGCCGCGCTCTGCAGGAATTTCTCCGTGCTTCCGCTTCGCGGCGGATCCATGAAAAGCACGTCCGCCCGTTCCCCGTCCTGTGCCATCTTCACCATGAAGTCTCCCGCGTCCGCCCGGTAAAACCGCACGTTTGACACGCCGTTTTTCTTCGCGTTTATGACGGCGTCCCGCACGGCGTCGGGATTGATCTCCACACCAAGAACCTCTCCCGCGCGGGAAGCGGCCGGGCGCGAGGCCGCGATCAGGCCGATGGTCCCAATCCCGCAGTAAGCGTCGATCACCCGCTCCTTTCCGGTCAGTCTGGCAAGCTCCATTGCCTTTTCATAAAGCTTTCTCGTCTGAACCGGATTGACCTGGTAAAAGGAGGCCGGCGAGATCCGGAAGGTGCAGCCGCAGAGCACATCCTCGATATATCCCTTTCCATACAGGATCTGCTGCCTGTCCCCCAGGATCAGACTGTCCGTTCTGGCATTGATGTTCTGCACCACCGTGGTGATCTCCGGATGCGCCCGCAGAAGGGCCTGGACAAAATTTTTCTTCGACGGAAAAACAGGGGAGGCTGTCACCAGCACCACCAGTACCTGTCCCGTGGCGAAGCCCCGGCGCACCAGCACATAGCGCAGAAGCCCTCTCCGTGTATCCTCATCATAGACCCATATTTTAAAGGACTTCAGCATCCCCCGGATGGTTCCGATGATCCGGTCCGCCAGCGCATCCTCCAGCAGACATTCCTCCACCGGAAGCACGCGGTGCGTGCCGCCCTCATACACACCGGAGACCGGATTGCCCTTTCTGTCCCGCGCAAACACCGCCGTCACTTTGTTGCGATAATGCCAGGGCTCCTCCATGCCGATGACCGGCATCACCTTTTTTGCGAACCCCGGTCCCACCGCTTTTTTCACATATTCTTCCTTTGCCGCCAGCTGCCGCTCATAGCTCAGAGACAGATACCGACAGCTTCCGCATCGTTTCTGATTGATACAGAGCTTCTTTTCCACAGCCATTCTCCTCCGTCCGCCACAGGTCCTTACGATCATATCACAGAATCCCGGAAAAAATAAGGGTCGAATTTTTTCATTTTTCTCTTTTCAAAAAGATTTTTTTATGCTATACTACGTGACATGCAGATATAGTTCATCGGTAGAACGCTAGCTTCCCAAGCTGGAGAGACGGGTTCGATTCCCGCTATCTGCTTCTTTTTATGCCCAAAAATCCAACGGCGTTCCAAAATCATCCCTCCGATCCCCCCCGGCTCCAGAACATAAAAAAACGTGCGCCCGCCGGGCGCACAAGCAAAAAGCCCAGCAAATACTGGGCTTTCAACGTCGGAGTGACAAGACTTGAACTTGCGGCCTCTACTTCCCTAAAGTAGCGCTCTACCACCTGAGCCACACCCCGATATCTTATTTAAACTGCTTCAGCAATCTCTGTCCTTTCCCTTATCTTTTGCCTTCTTTCTCTCCGGCTCCTCATAAAGTCTACTGGAAATCGCTGACGAATGTTAGTATACAAAATTTGAAGAAAGATGTCAACTGTTTTTTTCAGAATTTTTCGTTGCTATTCAGCCAGGTCTGCGCATCTACTGCGCAGACCGTACGAAAACGCACAGGAAGGAAGCATCCGGCCCATCGCGAAGCGATTGGAATGGCCGGATGCCGTTACTGTTCTGCCGAAGGCTGAACAGTAACAATTTTTCTGACCGGTCATTTGCAGAATCGCAGCGGAAAGGCAGCGGAAAAATAAGGCCCCGAGCCCCCGCCGGGAGACGACAGAATTATTTCTTATGCTTCTACGGGTAAAAATGCCAGTTTCCCATATCCTACCGTATAAAAAACCCCTTTACTACGGCCATTTTCTTAAATTACCCGTTTTTTCCCGTATAAAATTGCCTTTCTCTACGGTAAGAAATACAAAAAGCATGTTTTCTACCGTATGAAACAGTAAATTTATACGGTAGAAAATTCTAAATTCCTGATTTTTGCCGTACAGAGGCTTCCATTTCTACGGGCAAAAATGCCAGTGCGGCCCTTTTTTACCGTAGAGGGCAATCTATCAGAGATCCGCATCCTCTTTTGCAGACAGAAAGCATGCTAAAACGGGGCGGCTGGATCTGTTGCCATCACAATCTTGCGCGCCCCGCTTTATATGCATTGCTTCTTTATTCAGTTGTATATATTCTTACTTTGATAATTTTCGGAATATAAGAATTCACATCAGGGGATAACGTTGTATTTGTGTTAGTTGTATGTCAGTTCGCTGGAAGTATTATCTAATGTGAGTTCTTTGCTTCCAAATTTAGCATAATGTGTACATTCGACATAGTATGTTTTCCCTGGCACTGCTCCAGTATATACGATGCTTCCGGAATAAAAGTCGGAATTATACGTACAATAGCTACCAATTGTTATATCTTTCCAGCCAAACAAGGTTTTTTCTCTAATTTTAATATTTTTTACACCTATTTCAGTAGCTGGCTGATTTGCCGTTGTATCAAACGTTATACCTAAGCCGTTGTCAGCGATTCCAATTCCTACTGTACAAGCCGTCATAGAGGGATCTGCAGCATACGTCGTTATATCATTTTCAGTTGAAATGACCTCCACCTCTGTCTGCGGAATTTCCA
>DXDD01000028.1 GCA_019115665.1 Candidatus Eisenbergiella pullistercoris
AGACGGGGCATTTTCACCACGCAGTAGTCCAGCGTGGGTTCAAAGCTTGCGTAGGTCTTGCCCGTAATCGCGTTTTTGATCTCGTCCAGGGTATAGCCCAGGGCGATCTTTGCCGCCACCTTGGCGATGGGGTAGCCTGTCGCCTTACTCGCCAGAGCGGAGGAACGGCTCACACGGGGATTCACCTCGATGACGCAGTATTCAAAGCTGGTGGGATGCAGGGCGAACTGCACGTTACAGCCTCCTGTGATCTGAAGCTCGTCGATGATGTTAAGAGCGGCGCTCCTTAGCATCTGATATTCCTTGTCGCTCAGGGTCTGGGAAGGCGCCACCACAATGCTGTCTCCGGTGTGCACGCCGACCGGATCGATGTTTTCCATGTTGCAGACCGTGATGCAGTTTCCCGCGCTGTCGCGCATCACCTCATACTCGATCTCCTTCCAGCCGGAGATGCAGCGCTCCACCAGCACCTCGCCCACACGGGAGAGACGCAGGCCGTTTGCCAGGATCTCTTCCAACTCCATCTGGTTATGGGCGATGCCGCCGCCGCTTCCGCCCAGCGTATAGGCGGGACGCAGCACCACCGGATAGCCGATCTTTGAAGCGAAAGCCACGCCGTCCTCAATGTTTGTTACCACAAGAGAGGGCGCGCAGGGCTCGCCGATCTTTTCCATGGTGTCCTTGAATTCCTGCCTGTCCTCCGCCTTGCGGATGGTCTTTGAGGTGGTTCCAAGGAGCGTTACGTTGTGGGAGGCCAGGAAGCCGGATTCGTCCAGCTCCATGCCCAGGTTCAGCCCGGCCTGCCCGCCCAGGGTGGGCAGGATGCTGTCCGGTTTCTCCTTTTCAATGATCTGCTCCAGCACCTGCACGGTCAGCGGCTCGATGTATACCTTATCCGCGATATCCTTATCGGTCATGATGGTGGCCGGGTTGGAATTGACCAGAACCACCTCCACGCCTTCTTCCTTGAGGGAACGGCAGGCCTGGGTTCCCGCATAGTCGAACTCTGCCGCCTGGCCGATCACGATCGGGCCGGAGCCGATGACCATTACTTTTTTTACATTCGGGTTCTTAGGCATCCTGCATTCCTCCATTCATCATCGTAATAAACCGGTCGAACAGGTATCCGGAATCCTGCGGTCCCGGACAGGCTTCGGGATGAAACTGCACGGTGAAAATATTTTTTCCCGTATAGCGAAGCCCTTCATTGGTTCCGTCGTTCACGTTCACAAAAGCGGGCACCGCGATCTGCGGGTCCAGCCGGTCGGTATCCACCACGTAGCCATGATTCTGGGAAGAAATGTACACCCTTCCCGTGGATAAATCCTTCACCGGATGGTTTCCGCCCCGGTGGCCGTATTTCAGCTTATGGGTATCCGCCCCCGTTGCCAGCGCCATGAGCTGATGGCCCAGGCAGATAGCGAAGATCGGGATATCCGTCTCATAAAGCTTCCGTACCTCCCGGATGATGTCCGTACACTCCTTCGGATCTCCGGGGCCGTTGGAAAGCATGATCCCGTCCGGCGCGTCCGCGATGATCTCCTCCGCCTTCGTCCAGGCCGGATACACCGTCACGTCGCAGCCCCTCATGGCAAGGGAACGGGCAATATTCGCCTTGGCTCCGAAATCCATCAGAGCCACCCGTTTTCCTTTCCCGTTCAGCTCCTTCACCAGGGAAGGACGCTTCTCCTTCACGCCCGCCGCATACGCTTCCTTATGAAAAACAGCGCTTCCGGAGACCGGTCCGTTCTCGGAAAGGTCTTCCGCGCCCTTCACCTCATATTTTTCCATGCAGGAAACCCTCTCCACCACCTTGCCTGTGGTATAGGCGGCAAGCTTCGGCAGGATCTCCTCCAGATCATACTTTTCATTGGTGGTGATCATGCCGTTCATGGTTCCCTTTTCCCGCAGGATCTTCGTCAGCGCCCTGGTATCGATCCCCGCGATTCCGGGAACGTCATATTCCTTCAGATATTCCTGAATGCTGCAGTCGGATCGGAAGTTGCTGGGCATTCCGGACAGCTCTCTCACGATGAAGCCGTCCGGCCAGGGTCTTCGGGATTCGCAGTCGTCCCTGCACACGCCGTAGTTCCCGATCAGCGGATAAGTCATGCAGACGGCCTGTCCCGCGTAGGACGGGTCCGTCAGCACTTCCAGATAACCGGCCATGGACGTGTTGAATACGATCTCACTGATTACCTCTTTGTCGGCCCCGATCGAAGTCCCTTCAAATACAGTGCCGTCTTCCAGTATCAAATATGCCTTCATCTTTGCACTTCCTTTCCCATAATCGGTTTATTGTACCACAAAAGGAAGGGAAGGGCAAATTCTTTTTTCGGCGATTCCGTTTTCCTTTTCCACAGGGCAAAAGAAAAGACTGCTGTTTGGGAAGGAATGCTGCGGTCAGCCTCCCCCATTCGGCAGTCTTTTCCAATCTCATGTTTTCGCTTCTGTAACTGCTTCTCAGGTCTCCGACAGCCCGGTTTTTTCCAGGAAATCCTTCATCGTTCCGGCGCTCATCGCCGCCTTCATCCAGCTTTCCAGCTGAAGCGCGTCTGCTTCCTGAAAAATACGCTCCTTCAGCCATCCGGGAACCGTCCACCGGAATTCCAGGATCAGCAGGAGATCTTCCGCTTTGCCTTTTGCTTTTCCTCTTTTTTCCCAGATCTCGCGCTCTCCTTCTCTGAGCTTTCTCATTTCCTCTTCTTCGTTATACTCGAAGATTGACATGGCGATCACCTCCGCTCTCTGGCTGCTCAGAAAATCTGCAAGGATCCAAGGATACATCGTTCTTCATGGCCATATAGACTGCGTTTTCCAGCGTGGTGACCGTCAGGTCGTCCGGATTCTGATAATCCGTCCCGTTCAGGGCGTTATACAGCTCCAGAATAGCCCTTTTATCACTGTAGAGCATTCTGAATACCGTGTCCTTGTGTTTTCTGTTCGCATGCAGTTCTTCGTTCATCATACCTCCGTTTCTGCGAAGCTTCCCTTTTTTAATATTGAAAGAAAAGGAAAGTCTCCGCCTGCGCGGCGGGTACGGCACTCCCTTCGTCCGCTCCCGCCTGGTTTCTTTTGCTGCATTGTTCTGGAATCAAGCATAGAGCTTCTGAATGAAATGTCAGATTTGACAGATAGCGGAGAATCCGCCACTTGCCGAACGGCTTACAGAATTTTTATGCTTAAATGTATTTTATCATCCCGGTTATCAGGTTTCAATATCTGAATTGCGATCTTAACGATT
>DXDD01000029.1 GCA_019115665.1 Candidatus Eisenbergiella pullistercoris
CGTCGCGCGCGGGGACGCAGGTTGGCGCACACGGCGCCCGCCGCCGCGCCGACCAGACAGCCCACCAGCATCTCCAGCAGCATGGCCGCCGCCGAGAAGGAGCTGCGTGAACCAAATATCTATAACAGTATTCTGGAAGCGATTGCGAGAGGATATAATCGGGTGACGGAAATTGCGGATTGCATCCATGAGGATAAAGGAAAATGCGGAAAATATCTTGCGACGCTTTTGGAGATAAGACTTGTGGAAAAAAGGACGCCGTGCGGGGAACCGGATAACAGCAGAAAGGCCGTTTATCTGCTGGCTGATCCTTTCTACCGTTTCTGGTATCATTATATTTTCGCAAATAAAAGCTATTATGACCTGCTTGGGCCTGCTGATGCGGCAGAAGAAATTATGCGGCGGCTTCCGGAATTTATGGGGACTGCATTTGAAGAAATCTGCAGGCAGTTTCTGATCCGTCAGGCAAAAAAAAGAAGGCTGCCGTTTGTTCCTGCAAGGATCGGAAAATGGTGGGGGAATAATCCGTATATCAGGGCGCAGGACGATGTGGATATTCTCGCTTTAAGCAGAGATAAAACGGAAGGCATTTTCTGTGAATGTAAATTTACCAACAGACCGATGCCGATGGAAGAATATGAGGATCTTCTGACGGCGGCGAAAGCCTTTCCGGAGGATATGAAAAAATATTTTTGCTTTATCAGCAGAAGCGGTTATACCGCGCCGGTGGTAAGAAGGGCAGAGGAAGAAAAAACGGTTCTTCTGACAATCGACGATCTGTTTCAGAAATGAAAAATAACATGAAAGCAGGAAGAAGGAGTCCAGAAAACATGCAGACGCAGAGTGAGCAGAGATTCGCGACGGAAAGCATTCCAAAGCTGATGGTGACGATGGCGGTTCCGTCCGTCATCGCGCAGGTCATCAATATTCTTTATAACATTGTGGACCGGATCTACATAGGGCATATCGAAGGAGTGGGCGCGGCGGCGCTGACGGGAGTGGGGGTGACCTTTCCGATCATCACGCTGATCTCGGCGTTTTCGGCCTTCGTGGGAAGGGGCGGCGCGCCGCTTGCGGCCATCTGGATGGGAAAGGGGGATCAGAAGCATGCGGAAAAGATCCTGGGAAACGGCGCGTTTCTGCTGACGGCATTCAGCGTGCTGTTGATGGCGGTGTTTCTGATCTGGCAGAGGCCGCTTCTGTATCTGTTCGGGGCCAGCGACGCCACGATCGGATATGCCTGCGATTATCTGACCATTTATCTGCTTGGAACCTGGTTTGTACAGCTGGCGCTGGGGCTGAACCCGTTTATCATCTGTCAGGGAAAGCCGAGGACGGCCATGCTTTCCATCGTGATCGGGGCGGTGATCAATATCGTTCTGGATCCGATCTTTATCTTCGTATTCGGCTGGGGCGTGCGGGGAGCGGCCATTGCCACGGTGATCTCCCAGGCCATGAGCGCGGCCTGGAACGTGGGCTTTCTGGTGAGCGGGAAATCCTCCATCCGTCTGATGATGAAGAATCTGAAGCCGGAGCCCAGGATCATCGGGCAGACCTTTTCGCTGGGAATCTCTCCCTTTATCATGAGCTCCACGGAAAGCCTTGTCACCATCGTGTTAAACAGCGGCATGCAGAGGTACGGCGGGGATCTGTATGTGGGATCCATCACCATCATGCAGAGCGTGCTGCAGCTGTTCTCCGCGCCGCTGACCGGATTTACGCAGGGAGTCCAGCCCATCATCAGCTACAACTACGGGGCCGGGAATTTTGCCCGGACAAAAAAGATCTGCCTGAGCATGATCGGGGTGAGCTTTACCATTTCTTTTCTGGCAAACATGACGGCCATGGTGGTTCCGGAGTTTTATGCGTCGCTGTTCAGCAATGATCCGGAGCTGATTGCCCTGGTGGGGAAGGTGATGCCCATTTTCCTGTTCGGCATGCTGTTCTTCGGCCTGCAGAACGGGATCCAGCCGTCCTTTTTGTCGTTGGGGCAGGCGGGAATCTCTCTGTTTATCGCCATGTTCCGGAAGGTGATCCTGCTGGTGCCGCTGGCGCTGATCCTGCCCCGTTTCTTCGGAGTGATGGGAATCTATTATGCGGAGCCGGTTTCTGACATCATCTCGGCGGCCACAGCCACGCTGCTGTTCGCGCTGAATATTAACCGGATTCTGTCGAAGGAATATCTGGAAAGGATTCGATAAAAAAATGTGCGCCCTGATGCGGCAGAACAGGAGGAAAATCTGAAATGAAGATCGACTGGACAAAGGGAAAACTGAGAAATGCGCAAATGCTGAAAAACGCACAAATGCTGGAAGCCGGAGAGGATTCCTGCGAGATCCTTCTCGGGAAAGAAGGAGGCGGGATCAGCCTGCCGCAGCTTCTGGAAACGAAGGACCGGTATGTGATCGGGGATGTGGAGGTGCTGGAGGATCATTCGGCCGCCATGATGTTCCGCTGTTTTGAGAAAGGGGCGGATAAAGAGAAGCTTTATCTGCGGTTCGGCCTGCTTCCGCATTTTCAGACCAGAATCTGCCTGGATCTGAGCCTGCTTGACAACAGCACGATCTATACGAACCGGACGCCCGGAACGCTGAAGCTGGTATGTCACGGACACCGCATGAAGAGAGAAGACGCGGCGCGGTTTGAGCTGGGAATCGAAAAGGTATATCATGATGTCAGGGTACGTTTGAGCGGTTTTTATACTTCAAATGAAAAACCGGAGGAATTTCCCATTCCGGATAAAAAGGTGGTGGATGAATTCGGTCAGTGGAAGGAAAAGGAATGGCCGGGAAAGATCCATTCGCTGGAAGAACTGAAAAAGGAGCTTGCGGCCCAGGAGGGGCCGGCGTCCTATTCGGTTCCTTCCTGGAACCGCTGGGGCGGGGACAGCACGAGAAAGCTGAAGGAGGGAAACGGCTTTTTCTCCACCATCAAGACAGAGGACGGAAGATGGCATCTGGTGGATCCGGATGGCTGCGATTATTTTTCTCTGGGTCCCTGCGGGACAAGGCCGGGAGACGGCTGCCGGGTGGACGGTTTTGAGACGGTCTGCGACTGGCTTCCGGACAGGGAGGATCCGCAGTGGGAGGAATTCTGGCAGGAGGGCGTCAGACAGAGGACGGCCTACATGAAGCCGGAGCATTTCAGGATCCTGAATTTCGCGGGCGTGAACCTGAAGCGGGTATACGGAAAAGACTGGAAGAAAAAATGGGAGGAGATCGCCATGCGTTCCCTGAAGGGGAGCGGCGTCAATTCCCAGGGGAATTTTCCGGGACTGCACGTGAACGACGGTCAGGACAGTCTGCCCTATGTAAGGGAGCTTCCCGGCTTTCCCATGACGAAGACGTTGATCTTCCGGGATTTTCCGGACGTTCTGTCGGAGGAATACCAAAGAAACGCGGAAATCTACGCGAAGCAGCTGGAGGGCTGGAAGGACGATCCCTGGCTGATCGGATATTTCCTGAGAAACGAGCCGGAGTTTAATTTCGTGGAGGATCTGGCCATCGCGGACGAGGTGCTGCGCAATCCGGCGGATACCTGCTGCAGACGGGGGCTGATCGGATTTCTGAAGGAACGCTACGGAAGCATTTCGGCGCTGAATCAGGTGTGGGGAACCGCGTTTGCGGATTTTTCAGACCTGGAAAAGCCTGTTGACGGCTGTCTGGAGCATTATCCGGGGGCGGAAAAGGATCTGCGGGAATATTCTGTTTTCCTGATCCGGGAATACAGCAGGGTGCCGGCCGAGGCCTGCCGGAGGGTGGATCCGAACCATCTGAATCTGGGGCTTCGCTGGTCCAAGGCCTATAACCGGGACATGATGGCCGGATGGGAATATTTTGATGTGTTCTCCATCAACTGCTATGATTTTGATTCCACGAAGGATATGGATTTCGTGAAAAACGCGGGCGTGGATCTGCCCATCCTGATGGGAGAGTTCCACTGCGGCGCGCTGGACCGGGGACTGACGGCAACGGGCCTGAAGGGAGTGCCGGATCAGGAGCAGAGAGCGGTGATGTTCCGGCATTATGTGGAAAAGGTGGCGCAGCATCCGTACGGCGTGGGCGCGCACTGGTTCCAGTATAACGACCAGTTCTGTCTGGGAAGATTTGACGGAGAAAATTATCAGATCGGCATGGTGGACATCTGCATGCAGCCGGAGAAGGAGCTGATGGAAGCGGCCAGGCAGACGGCGGAGGTCCTGTACGCGGTGAAGAACGGGGAGAAGCCCGCATATGAACAGACGCCGGTATCCATACCGATGATCGGCTATTAAGGATCAGCTATGAAATTTCGGAGGCGTATGAGAAAATGCTGACAGCACGAAAAGGCACAAAACAGCTGGATATGACGAAGGGAAGTCCTGCCGGGCTTCTGATTTCCTTTGCCATTCCGATCTTTCTGGGAAATGTGTTCCAGCAGCTTTATAATATTATGGATTCCGTCATCGTGGGCCGCTTCGTGGGAGCGGACGCGCTGGCGGCGGTGGGGGTCTGCAGCGGCCCCTATTCCGTGTTTGTGGGATTGAATATGGGGCTTTCCACCGGCGTGGGGATCCTGGTGGCCCAGCTTCACGGAGCCAGGAAGGAGGAACAGATCAAAAGGGCTGTGGCAAACGCGCTGATCCTTCTGATGGCGTCCGCCGTGCTGACGGGCGGCCTGGGATTTCTTCTGGCAGATCCGCTGCTTCGGCTTCTGGGAACGCCGGAGGCTGTGATGGGCCGGGCGGTGATCTATATGAGGACCGTGTTTGTGAGTATTCTGGGAATGGCCCTGTATCACTGCGTAAACGGCATCCTGCGGGCGCTGGGGGATTCCAGGACGCCTCTCATTTTCCTGGCTCTTTCCAGCGTCCTCAATATTGTCCTGGACGTGCTTTTCGTGACGGTGGTGAAATGGGATGTGTTCGGCGTGGCCTTTGCCACCCTGCTGGCTCAGCTCATTGCGGCGGGCGCGGGGCTGATTTATGCCAGAAAAAAATATGAGTGCTTTCAGTTTCCCCTGTCCGGTATGAGGCCGGACAGAGCGGTGCTTCAGAAGCTTCTGTATACCGGCCTGCCCCTGGCGCTGCAGAGCTCCACCATCAACATATCCGCCGCCGTCCTGCAGGGCTTTGTGAACAGCTTCGGGGAAACGGTGGTCGCCGCCAATACGATCATCAATAAATTCGATAATCTGAACAATATGCCGCTTGCCTCTCTTTCCATGGCGCTTTCCACCTATACGGGACAGAACATGGGGGCCGGGGAAAGAAAACGGGTGCAGAGAGGTTATCGGGTGGGCTGGATCATGGCCGTGGTTTACAGCGTTCTCGTTTTTGTGATCGGCCATACCTGTGGGGGAATATTTGCGGATTTCTTCGTGCAGGGAGAGCCTGAGGTGAGAAGCTTCAGCGTGATGGGGATCGGGATCCTGTCCTGCGGCGTGCTGGCTCTGAGTATGATCTATGTGAACCGCAGCATTTTAAACGGAGCGGGAGACACGGGCTTTGCGCTGTTTAACGGATCCGTGGAGATCGTGGGCAGGATCGGCTTCGCCTGGCTGTATACCTCCGTGCTTCAGATCGGCCCGGCCGGCCTGTGGCTGACCGCGGTTTCCAACTGGCTTCTCACCGGACTGGTCTGCCAGGCCAGATATCTGTCCGGCGTGTGGAAGAAAAAGGCGGTGTCCTGACCGGAAAGGGGAACGTCAGCCTTTGCGCCGGAGTTTTTCGTCGATCTCCTTCACATCCTGAAAGATCCAGGTGGGTTCGCCGTCCCATCTCCGGATATCGTCCATGGAGGCTTCTCCGGAAAGGACGCAGATGGTGTCCACGCCGGCGTTTGCGCCGGTGGCGATATCGGTATAGAGGCGGTCGCCTACGATGACGGCGTCTTCCTTCGGGCAGCCCGTATTTTTCAGCACGCAGTCCACCATGATGGGCTGGGGCTTTCCGATGAAGAAGGGCTCCTTTCCGGTGGCGTTTTTCAGCATGATGCTCATGGAACCGCAGTCGGGGATGAAGCCGAAGCTCACCGGGCAGACCAGATCCGGATTGGTGGCGAGATAGGCCACGTCCCGTCCCAGCATGATGCAGGTATTGCGGATCTTTTCCGAGGTGTTTTCCGTGTCGAAGCCGATGAGGACTACGGTGGCAGTGTCGTCCGGTTCCGTGACGACGGAAAGGCCGCTCTCGCGCAGTTCCTGTATCAGGGAGCGGGTTCCCATGCAGTAGACGGTCTGGCCCGGATAGTTTTCCCTGATGTACATGGCCGTAGCCTGACTGGAGGTATAGAAATCCTCATATCCGGCCGGGATTCCCATGGCATTCACTTTTTTCACATAGTCGGAGACGGATCTGGAGGAGTTGTTGGTGATGAAAATATAGCGTCCTCCTTCTTTTCGGATGTTCTCCAGAAAATCCAGGGTTCCTTCAAAAATCTCATTTTCATTGTAAATCGTGCCATCCATGTCAAGAAGCCACAGCTTTTTGGCTTTCAGGGCATCGGCGGCTTTTCCGGTGAGATCGGTGATCATGTCTGTTTCCTTTCCACATTTTTGGTGGCTATGACCGGGACGCCGCATCCGGCGGCGTTTTCCAGGATGACGTCTCCGATATGAACGGGAGCGGAGACGACGACGGTCTTTAACTGTGCGGCGCATTCCTGCATTTTTTCTTTGGGAATGTCGGAAGAGGTTTTCACGGAAACCACGGGAAGGGTTCCTCCCGTGATCCGGACGGTGCCGGTGACGATCCTTGTGGGATGGGTGCATTCCTTCCGGCCGTAGGCTTCCCCGCGGGGGCAGGTGTTTCCGGCAACGCTGACGACCTCTCCTCCATTCAATGTGACGGTGAGAGAACAGCCCAGCGGGCAGTTGATGCAGATCAGTTTACATTCTTCCATAGATTCTCCTTTTCAGGTATCTCGTTCCAGTATAGTTGAAATTCAGGAAGGAAGCAATGGTTATGCTTCCGAAGCAGTTAAGGTTTGCGTTTCACTTCGCCGGTCTGAACGGCGATGGTGATGGAGGAAAGCGGATTTCCAGTCTGTTGTCCGATGGAAAGAAGTTCTTCTTTTTTCAGGATCACCTGCTCCATCTCTCCGGGTGCGAGCCGGGGACGGCGGATGCTGCGAAGCGGCCGGTCATTCAGAAAAATGCCGATCCGGCAGTTCCGGTAAATGTCAGTGACGCGGAAGCGGACGGTGAGGCTGTCTTCCATGCGGGAAAGACGAATGCTCTGGGGAACCGTATAGCGCACGCCGTTTCCGGTCAGGATCGGAACAGAGGCCTTTGTTTCTCCGCCAGAGCGGCCTTCCGCATGGAGATCCTGAAGATATTCCGCGGCATATTTTCCCGCGTTCGCGGCCTCCTGGGATACATAGTCCACCAGATCATGGACGTGGAGCACGTTGCCGCAGGCAAAGACGCCGGGAACGGAGGTTTCCAGACTTTCATTGACGAGGGGGCCGTTTGTGGCCGGAGCCATCCGGACGCCAAGCTTTGAGGAAAGCTCATTTTCCGGGATCAGTCCGACGGAAAGGAGGAGGGTGTCGCAGGAAATGTATCCTTCCGTCCCGGGAATGGGCTTTCTGTTTTCATCCACCTGCGCGAGCGTGACGCCTTTGACCCGTTCCTTTCCGTCGATGTCAATAACGGTGTGGCTCAGCTTCAGGGGAATGCCGAAATCCTCCAGGCACTGGACGATGTTTCTCTGAAGGCCTCCGGAATAGGGCATGAGCTCCGCGACCACCTTAACCTTCGCGCCCTCCAGCGTCATGCGGCGGGCCATGATCAGGCCGATGTCTCCGGAGCCGAGGATGACGATTTCCTTCCCCGGCAGGAAGCCTTCCATGTTGACCAGACGCTGCGCGGTTCCGGCGGAATAGATTCCGGCGGGGCGGAAGCCGGGGATGTTCAGCGCGCCGCGGGGCCGCTCCCGGCATCCCATGGCGAGAACGACCGCTTTTGCGCGCAGGAAAACGAGGCCCTCCGCCCGGTTCATGACGGTGACTGTTTTGACTGGCAAAAAGGCCTTCTCACTGGCGGAAGCGTCCGCCTCCTGCACGCTGATGTCCAGCACCATGGTATTCAGCTTATAGGGGATGTTCCGCTCCTTAACCTGTCGGATGAAGCGGTCCGCGTATTCCGGCCCGGTCAGCTCTTCTTTAAAGGTATGCAGGCCGAAGCCATTGTGGATGCACTGGTTCAGAATGCCGCCGAGTTCCTGGTCCCGTTCCAGGATCAGGATGTTTTTTACGCCGCTGTCGAATGCGGAGACCGCCGCGGCAAGTCCCGCCGGCCCTCCGCCTATGATGATCAGATCATATTCTGTCATGTCCGTCTTCCTTTCTGAAAATCCGTAACAGTTCTGCCGATACGTTTTCGTACGGTCTGCCCAGTAAATGCGCAGACCGTACGAAAATCATTCTATTTTGTCATTCCGACCAGAAGCCGGGAGCCGCCGCCGGATTTGGTGAGAGTAAGGGGGGATACGCCAAGCTCCCTCGCCAGAATGTCCATGACCTTCGGAGAGCAGAAGCCTGCCTGACAGCGTCCCATGCCCGCGCGGGTGCGGCGTTTGACGCCGTCCAGGCTCCTGGCGCCAAGGGGACGGCGGATGGCGTTTACGATCTCTCCCTCCGTCACGGTCTCGCAGCGGCAGATCACATTTCCGTAAGCAGGATCGGAGGCGATAAGCGCGGCAATCTCTTCCGGCGAGCTCGTTGCTACGCAGGGTATATCCTTTCGCTGCGTGTGAAAATCCGTCTTTTTTCCGGCATGGAGTTTTTCCGCGATCTGTCCGGCAAGCAGGACGCCGATGGCGGGAGCGCTGGAAAGGCCGGGGGAGTCGATGCCCGCGGCGTTGAAAAAGCCGGGCGCGTCAGAGGCTTCTCCCAGAACGAAATCTCCCTTCTCCTCGCAGGCGCGCAGGCCGGAAAAGGAGGTGATTGCCATGTTTAAGGGAATGCGGGACGCGCTGAGCCGGGCTTTTTCCATGACCTGGGAAAGCCCCTCCGCCGTGGTGTTCGTGGCCTCCTTATCGGAAATATCCTCCGCCGTGGGGCCTGCCAGGAGGTTTCCGTGAACAGTCGGCGTGACCAGGATGCCCTTTCCCAGACGGGTGGGCTGCTGGAAAACGGTGTGGGAGACGAAGCTTCCCGCCTTTTTATCCATCAGGATATATTCCCCGCGCCGTGGCGTGATATGAAGGGCGCGGGAGCTGACCATGTTGTTGAAAACATCGGCATATACTCCGGCGGCGTTCACCACGGCCCGGCATTCATATTCTTCATCGGCAGTCTGAACCAGATAGCCGTCCGTTCCTCCGGAAACCATTTTTTCGGAAAATTTTTTTCTGGAAATGCTTTTTACTTCTGTCTGAAAACGAAACTGTACGCCGTTTTCAAAAGCATTCTCCGCCAGCGCTATGGTCATTTTGAACGGGCAGACGATGCCTCCCGTGGGCGCGAGGAGCATGGCGTATACGTCTTCGGAAAGATTGGGCTCGATTTCGTGGATTTCCTTTCCCTTCACAATGCGCAGTCCGGGAACGCCGTTGGCCAGCCCACGCTGATACAGCTCCTCCAGCCCTCCCATCTGATCTTCGGAAAAGCAGAGGACCAGGGAGCCGTTTCTTTGGAACGGAAAATCCAGCTCTTTGGAAAGCGCGTCCATCATCCGGTTTCCTTCCACATTCAGCCTGGCCTTCCAGGTGCCGGGCACCGCGTCAAAGCCCGCGTGGATAATGGCGCTGTTGGCTTTCGACGTGCCGCAGCAGACATCCTCTTCCCGCTCCAGTACGAGAACGTCCAGATCATAACGGGACAGTTCCCTTGCGATGGCGCAGCCCGTTACCCCTGCGCCGATTACGATCACATCTGTCATGGCTACCTTCTTTCTCGCTGCCATAGGCAGCATAAATTCATGAAAGAACGGCGAGAGCCGTTCTTTGGCACGAACCGTGAGGTTCGTGCAAGCCTCTTTTCCCGCCGCCGCAGGCGGCATTAAATTCATGAAATAAAAAAGACAGCAAAAACAGCACGTCTTCCGACGTGTGAATCTGCTGTCTCCTGTCTCCTGCAAATCATTCTTATTCTGTTTTAACGGTTCGGGACAAAGCATCGTTCTGAACCGCTGTATGACGTTGCTGTTTCCTACATGAACCAGACCTTCCGGTTGGTGGTAGATATGGAAATGGCTCCGGCGTTTAACGCCGCCATAATATCCTCCCGCTCGGTAATGAGGCCCCCCGCGATCACGGGAATCAGGCTGTCTTCACAGATCTGCCTGATGACCCTGGGCATCAGGCCGGGAAGCACCTCGATCACATCCGGGCGGACCGCCTCGGACTGTCTGCGGATGTTGTCGAATGCCATGGAATCGATGGCAAAGAACCGCATGACAGTGCACATGCCAAGCTCTTTTGCCTGCCGGATCAGGGCGGGTTTTGTGGATATGATGCCGTCGGCTTCCGTGCTTCTGTGGATAAAGTCCACCGCAATTTCCTTGGCGGACAGGCCGGAGATCAGGTCGATATGGACGATCACCGTCTTTCCCTTCTCTTTCAGCCTTCGTACAATATCGGGAATGGTACAGATATCGCCGAACAGGACGAATACGATTCCGATATCGGATTCCAGACAGGCCTTCAGTCCTTCTTCCCCTTTGACTGCGGCGATCACCGGGCAGTCCTCAAGCTGTTCCATCAGTTTTCTGTTCATAAAAATCAACCGTTTTCAGGGTCTCCGGCCGGTGGATTTTTTACCGTTCCCTAACAGTCAAAAGAACAGTGATCCGGCGGATGGGTTTTACGTTTTTAAAAGTCTCAAAAAGAAAAAAGACAAACAAAACAGGGCTGTCATCCCAAGCCCGCTTCCTTTGTCTCCTGTCTCTTCCTGTATTGTAGCACAGCGGAAGAGGGCGCGCAATGGAATTTGTGTTTATTCCGTGTAAATTTCT
>DXDD01000030.1 GCA_019115665.1 Candidatus Eisenbergiella pullistercoris
GGCAAACCCTGCATTTTCGTACACTTCTGTTATCGTCTAAAAGAAACAGGAACGTTCAGGAATGGAGATCTTTTATCTGCTTTCGAATTGTGAATTATTGTCAAAAAGTTTATTGAGATATGGAGAATTACATGATATTTTATATTATAGTTAATTCTCTGATTTCAGTACACTCACCACTTACACCTGGCTGAATTACTACGTATATCAGACGACCCCGTACGATATCCGGGAAATCAGCGACAGGGAGGCTGTTTTCGAGTGATCGTTTCGTCCGGCGCAATCCGGCACGATTGCATCAGGCTGCATCCGGGAATGGTGGAAAAGCGAAGACTGCGTTACGCTGATCACCCGTGTCAGCAAGGAGTCCATCTTTTCGGATCTGAACAATCTGAAGGTGGTCTCAACAACGTCAGATGAGTACGCGCTGTCATTTGGTTTTACGGAGGAAGAAGTCTTTGCCGCCATGGAGGAGTACGGTTATTCCGATAAACAGGAAGTAAAGGACTGGTACGGTGCTGATAGGCTGAAGGGAGGAAACGCATGGAACTATACGCGGAAATGAAGCTGATCGGCGACGGCTACGCAGGAGGGTTTTCCTGCGGCCTGACCATGTGTCAGAGCCGGACCATGGAGGGCTTTGAAAAAAGAGAGGAAACCCCGGAAGCCATCCGGTATGAAAACGGGGACGGCGTCGTACTGACGGTACATAAAAGGCAGGACGGAGAGGTCTTACGGACCTGGACGGAGGTGGAAAATAGCAGCCCGAAGGAGATCGCCATGGAGCTGCTCTCTTCCTTTGCGCTGAAGGATATTCAGGCGGACAGGATCCATCGGCTCCAGTCCTTCTGGAGCGCGGAGGGAAAGCTTCGGACGGAGTCGATCACGGACCTGCATTTGGAAAAATCCTGGAGCGGAGCGGGCATGCGCGTGGAAAAATTTGGAAACGCGGGCTCCATGCCTGTCCGGAAGTACTTCCCCTTTCTGGCGCTGGAGGACAGCGCATCGGGGAAATTTCTGGGGATCCAGCTCTACTGCGCTTCCTCCTGGCAGATGGAGATCCTGTGCCGGGAAAGCCAGGAGCTTACGGTCACGGGAGGCATCGCGGACCGGGATTTCGGCCACTGGATGAAGCGGCTCGCCCCGGGAGATCGTTTTGTATCGCCGGAGGCGGTGATCGCGGAAGGAACCAGTCTGTATGAAGTCTGCGGCCGGCTGGTTCATGCGCAGCATCCAAAGATTTCTCCGGCGGATGAAGATATGGGAATTATTTTCAATGAGTTCTGCACCACCTGGGGCAATCCTTCCTTTGAAAATATCAAAAAGATCTGCGATAAGCTGGAGGGAAAGGGCATCCGGTACCTGGTGATCGACTGCGGCTGGTACGGCGGCGCGAAGGACTGGTCCCGGAATATCGGGGACTGGGAGGTAAATGAGAAAAGCTTCCCCGGCGGCCTGAAGCAGGCGGCGGATTATATCCGGTCAAAGGGAATGATCCCGGGACTTTGGTTTGAGATGGAAAATGTGGCGGATCAGAGCAGAAGCTTTCAGAATACGGACCATCTGGTGAAAAAGGACGGCATGCCGCTGACGGTGGGAAACCGCAGATTCTGGGACATGGAGGATCCGTGGGTGACGGACTATCTGGAACAGAAGGTGATCCGCACGCTGAAGGAGGGCGGCTTCGGCTATGTGAAGGTGGACTATAACGAGACCATGGGAATGGGCTGCGACGGAGGAGACAGCCTGGGGGACGGCCTTTACCGGAAGGTGGCCGCGAGCAGGCGTTTCTTTGAACGGATCCGGCAGGAGATCCCGGATATCGTGATCGAAAACTGTTCCAGCGGCGGCCACCGTCTGGAGCCGTCCATGATGGAGCTGGTCAGCCAGGCGAGCTTTTCCGACGCCCATGAGACCACGGCCATCCCCATCATCGCCGCCAACCTGCACGCGGTGATCCGGCCGGAGCAGAGCCAGATCTGGGCGGTGCTCCGCGCGGACGACAGCGAGGAACGGATTTTCTATTCCATGATATCCACCTTCCTGGGAAGGATGTGCCTGAGCGGGGACATCTACGATCTGTCGGATGCGCAGTGGGCGCTGGTAGAGGAAGGAATGGCCTTCTACAGACAGGCGGCGGACATCATTAAATACGGGACGACGGTTTACAGAAGCTGCGGCACGGATTCCTATAACAGGCCGCAGGGAGAGCAGGTGCTCCTTCGAGAATGGAAGAACAGAGGGCTTGCCCTCTGGCACCGGTTTGAAAATTCGGGAGATATCGGCCCTGCGCTTCCGGAAGGAAGCAGGATCCTTGCGGAGTATGGAAGGGCGGACCGGGATTTCAGTGCGAAGGCATGGATCTATGAACGATGACAAAGGCGGGGGCATGGTGATAGCAGAATAGAAATCGCATTCGCGATTTCTATTCGCGCCGTCGCTGCGCTCCGGAATGGAGATTAAAATGTTACAGGCACAGCTTCGCAGGAAAAGAAAGATCACACAGACGGAACGCAGGGAAAACGCCCTGTTTCTGCAGTCGGAAGCAGGACTCATCCGCATCTGGCCGCAGACGGAAAAAATCGTGCGCGTCTCCTATACGGAAAACGGCCGGTTTGCAGAAGGTCAGGGAGCGGAATACGCGGATCTCTCCGCTTCCACGGATGCTGCTCTGGGATGCGGCTGGTGGGACTACGCGGAAAGGAAGGACGAGATCCTGATTAAGACCGCAGCCCTGCGAATCGTCGTTTCCAGAGAGACCGGTTCTATCCGTTATGAGAAGACGGACGGAACTCCTCTCGCCCGCGAGCGGGAACGGGAGAGCAAAACGGTGGAGGAATTCGACGCCTTCCGTACCGTGGTGAATCAGAACACACAGCTGGAAGAGATTCAGACGCCGGACGGGGTGAAGCGCCGGATCCGGGCGGCGGACCGTGTCTTTGACCGGAAGCTGTATCACACCCGCCTGTATCTTTCCTTTGCGGAGGGAGAGAGACTGTACGGACTGGGACAGTCGGAAAACGGAGACTGGGATCTGCGCCATACCACCCAGTACCTGCATCAGGCAAACCGGAAGATCGCTCTGCCTCTACTTCTGTCCGGAGCGGGCTACGGGATCCTGCTTTCCACCCGGTCAACGGCCGTCTTCAATGATACGAACGCCGGCTCCTGGCTGTATACGGAGGCGGATGAATATCTGGATTATTATTTTCTGGCAGGAAGGCCGGACGCGGTGATCCGGGGCTTCCGTGCGCTGACCGGGAAGGCCGTAATGCTCCCCAAATGGGCCTTCGGCTACATCCAGTCCAGGGAGCGGTATGAGACGGCGCAGGAGCTTGTGGATACGGCGGCCCAGTTCCGCCGCCGGGGCATCGGGCTGGACTGCCTGGTGCTGGACTGGCAGAGCTGGAAAGGGAATCTGTGGGGGCAGAAGACCTTCGATGAGAATCGTTTTCCCGATCCCGCAGATATGCTCCGCCGCCTGCATGAGATGGATGTGCACTTCATGATCTCCATCTGGCCGAATATGAGTGAGGACTGCGAAAATTACCGGGAATTCGCCGAAGCCGGCCTGCTTCTTCCGGCAAGCGAGATGTATGACGCGCTGTCAGAGGAAGGGCGGAAGCTGTACTGGAAGCAGGCAGAGCGCGGCCTTTTCGTCCACGGGACGGACGCCTGGTGGTGCGATTCCTGCGAGCCGGTCACGCCGGAGTGGGAAAAGCAGATGAAGCCGGAGCCGGGAGAGATGTATCATGAGTTCGTAGAAGCGGCAGGAAGCATCCTGCCCATTGATCAGGTCAACGCCTACGCCATGTATCATGCCAGAGCGGTCTGGGAAGGCCAGCGGGCCTCCATGGAAAAGGCCTCCATGGAATCTCTTTCCATGGAAAAAGGTTCTGCCGCAAAGGCAGGCGGGCCGGAAAAGCGGGTGGTGAACCTGACCCGCAGCGGCTGGGCGGGAAGCCAGAGATACGGCACGATCCTGTGGTCGGGAGATACCGGCGCGAGCTGGGAGACCCTGAAAAAGCAGATCCCTGCGGGACTGCAGTTCGTGGCCGCCGGACTTCCCTACTGGACGCTGGATATCGGCGGATTTTTCATAAAGGGCGGAACGCCCTGGTTCTGGGACGGAAGATATGATGAGACGAATCAGGATCCCGCTTACCGGGAGCTGTATGTGAGATGGTTCCAGTACGGCGCTTTCCTGCCCGTGTTCCGCAGCCACGGAACAGACTGCCCCAGAGAGCCTTGGCAGTTCGGAAGCGAAGGAGATCCCTTCTACGACGCGATCACTTCGGCCATCCGGCTCAGATACCGGCTGCTTCCCTATCTCTATTCCCTTGCCGGAGGAATATGGCTGGAGGATCAGACCATGATGCGGCCGCTGTATTTTGATTTCCCGGAGGACGAACGCGCCTGCGGCATATCGGATGAATTCCTGCTTGGGCCGGCCCTTCTGATCTGCCCCGTGACGGATCCCATTCCGGCGCAAAACGGCAGGCAGACCGGAGAAGCGGCAGCAGAGGGAACGGTGCTCCGAAGGGTCTACCTTCCTGCCGGGACGGACTGGTACGATCTGTATACAAAGAAACGGTACGAGGGCGGAAGAGAAGTGGAGACCGTCTGCGATATCAGCCGCATTCCCGTATACGTACGCGCCGGTTCCATCCTGCCCTTAGCGGCAGAGCCGGGAGAGAGCGCGGCGCAGATGGATGGCGCGGATCTGGTGCTCCAGGTCTATCCGGGGGCGGACGGAAGCTTCACGCTTTATGAGGACGCCGGAGACGGCTACGGCTATGAGAAGGGAGAATACTGCCTGACCCGGATCACCTGGCAGGAGGATGCCGGACGCCTTTCCTGGGAAACGGAAGGGGACGGACGCTTCCGGAAGGGAAAGCTGGAAGGCAGGATCATGGGAGGAATGCAATGAAGACGATAGAAGAACTGAGATCTCTGGAGACGGCTCAGAAGAACTATGTGCCGGAAAAGGTGGAAAAGCTGAGCGAAAAGGACATGCAGTGGTTCCGGGACGCCAAATTCGGAATGTTCATCCACTGGGGGCTGTATTCTCTGCTGGGAAAAGGGGAATGGGTGCTTTTCAACGAACGGCTCGACATGAAAAAGTATGCGGCGCTGTCGCAGGATTTTTCCGCAGAGGCTTTTGACGCGGAAAAGTGGGCCAGGACGGCAAAGGAAGCCGGAATGAAATATATGGTGCTCACAACTAGGCATCACGACGGCTTCTGCCTGTTCGACAGTAAGGCCAGCGGCTACAACAGTGTCAACAGCGCGGCAAAACGCGATTTTGTAAAGGAATATACCGAGGCCTGCAGAAAAGAGGGCCTGAAGGTGGGCTTCTACTATTCACCGATGGACTGGCGCTATCCCGGCTACTTTTTCCCGGAGCTGTACTGGGAAAGCGCGCAGGAGATGAAAAAGCAGTGCTGGGAGCAGCTGGAAGAGCTGATGACCAATTACGGAAAGATCGACCTGCTCTGGTTCGACGGAGAATGGCTGGCCCACGGCGGGATCGGCTTCGGGGAGAACGGATGGATGCGGGATCCGGACTGGGGAAAGAGCAGGTACCTGCGGGTGAATTATTTCTGGGAATCGGAAAAGCTGATCAACAGGATACGCGCCCTGCAGCCTGGCATCATGATCAACAACCGGGGAGGCTGGGAAGGAGATTTCCATGTGAGGGAGCGTCAGATCGGCGGAATCCGCACGGATAAGCCCTGGGACAGCAACGACTGCCTGGCGCGCTCCTGGGGATACATTCCCGGCATGCCGGTCCTGTCTCTGGAGCAGCTGATCCGGAACCTGGTATCCATAATCGTCAGAGACGGGAATTACCTGCTGAATGTGGGGCCTGCCGGCGACGGCAGCTTTGACCCGGAGCATGTACAGCGGCTGAAGCAGCTGGGAGCCTGGCTGGAAAAATACGGTGAAAGCGTTTACGGCACCAGAGGAGGCCCGGTGCAGCCGGGCGTCTGGGGCGGCTGCGTCTACCGGGAAAACACCGTGTATGTGCATATCACGGAATGGGGAAAGGACAGGATCGAGATCCCGGAAACGGGGAGGCTTCTGTCCTTCCGCGGTCTGAACTGCACGAACATTTCCCTCACAGAGCAGAACGGTATGCTGCGGATCGAGATCCCCATCGAGGACAGAGCTCCCTACGACAGCATCGTCCGGCTGGACTACGCCGAACCGGTCCGCTGGGACGGCGTGGAGGCGAAGGAAGAGGATGTTTACGGGCTGGCGGACGGACTGGGCTGAAAGGCTCCGTTTTCCCGGCGGATTTCCGTCCAGCCCTCCGCATCCTGGGGCATCTCTGCTATTAAGGAGGACGCCGTCACATAAAGCTCCCTGCTTTTCACTCCGGCCTCTTCTGCAATATTGATATAATGCTCTCTGGCGCTTCTGCTCCGGGCAGGGGCGTCGCAGAGTACGGAAGCGCCGCTGAGAAACGCGGCCTTCATGCGGGCGTCCAGAAGCGCAGAAGCCAGCTCGTCAAGCCAGGAGCCGGAGCGCAGAACAGGGTGGCCGGCAGATTGCCCCTCAGTGTGCAGGGAGGATTCCCCGGCATTGCGCAGGGGTGATCCACCGGCATTGTGTAGGGAGGATTGGGATAATTCAGAACGGATCGCTTCCAGAGAAAGAGAAACAACACAGTGTGCATACCCGCATACAGGGCCGGCTTTCTCAAGGATACGTTCCCTGTCAAGCAGAAGTCCTCTGCCTGACAGGGAGAAAGCCTGCTCTGCTGAAAACAGCGCTTTTGGATCCGCTTCCCGGTATCCTTTTTCCGCAAGCTCTTTTTGAAGTCTGCGGACCAGAGCTTCTTTTTCGGTTCCGGAAGGGCAGCACAGAAGGATCAGCTTTTGAGGCCGAGGCTCCCCTGTATGCCGATCGGAGCGCTTTTTCTGCTCTGCCTGTTTTTCCCGGTACAGAGATATGGTTTTTCCCTGCTGAAATTCCCGGGTGAGCTGAAGCTTGAGCGCATAATTCCTGCTTATCACGTCTGCCTTCCACTCCGGAATGCCGGATTCCGCAAAGATCTGCTTTACCTCTTCAGGCTCCGGGAGCAGATCGATCTTAACCACATGTCTGTTCCGGATCTTTTTCAGAAGAAGCTCTTCTCTGTCATAAAGCCCTGTGATCCTGCGCTCCAGAAGGCCGGCGCGCGTATAGGGATAACGTCTGTCCTCCGAATAAAACATGCTGTTTCCGGAATCAAAAATGGGAGCCGGTCCGAGAAGCTTCATGCTTTCCGCATCGCGCAGAAGCCCAAAATTCAGCAGATGCTCATCGGTATTGCTGATGATAAAGTCGGTCAGTGTCTGATAATCCATAAACGTCTGGATCGCTTCCCGGTCAATTCCAGCCTTTGTGCAAAGTTCGATATATCCGTCATAGTAAGAACTGTCATTGGGGATTTTTTCGCTTTCAACCACTTCATAGGCGGGGATGAATTCCACATTTTCAGAGGTAAACGCTTCGCATCTGCTCTGAATTCCACGATCTGCCGCAGCAACGGCAGTGTAACGGACAAAAGGCACAGAGATATTCTGACGCTCATGGAGCAGGGCTGCGAAGGCTTCATTGACGGACTGCTGGCCGTAATAACGATAGCTTTCCTTTACCAGTACAGGCGTATCCAAGCTGAGATCCCAGTATTTTTCCATCTGTCCGCCCAGCGAAGCGTTGGGATCCCAGGTAGACGCATTGTGCCAGGGGCCCCTCCCCCCATGATATGCGGCAAGTTTGGGGAAATTCACATCCGCATAGGATAAAGAAGAGTCTTTGGGGCGGATCCAATAAGAATCCGTCATGCTGAGGGCGAGGTTTTTTGCCAGATAACTGCCGGGCGTAAAACAGCCGGCAGCCCGCAGAATATCCTGCAGGGTGGAGCGGGAGGCCGGAATGGAACGCATTTCCCACCATTTCCGCAGTCTGGAGGCGTCGCAATTTCCCAGAAAAGGGGAAAGCCCCGCATGATTATCCTGATAATTCATGACACGGCCTGTTTCTTCATCATAGATCATGACGCCGCAGATTTCATTTTTGTGCATCAGATAATATTCCGTCATTCACAGCCTCCCTGATTCCGCATTTGCTCAGAAGCTTTCCAGGATCAGCCCGCCGTCGCAGACGATGATCGTTCCCTGGGTATAGGTATTCGCATCGGATGCCAGGAACAGAAGCGCGCCGGAAAGATCCCCGTACTGTCCGAGGCGGCGCTGCGGTACCTTGTTGCGGATGTTTTCCAAAATCGCGGGCGGCGTATCCGGAGCCATTTCCCCGTTCTGCATGTTGCCGGGCGCGATGCCGTTCACATAGATACCATGTCCGGCCCAGGCCGCCGCGCAGGATTTGGTAAGCGCGGCTTCCGCAGCTTTCGCCACATGATAGACCACAGCGGCGGGAGATGCGCTGAAGCTGTTGACAGAACAGATGTTGATGATCCGGCCTCCTTTTTCCAGCATGGAGGCGTTTACCACCTCTTTACTCATCAGCCAGGTCCCTGTCACGTCCACATCCAGGCATTCCCTCCAGTCTTCGGCTGAGATCTCCTCCGGACGGCCGTAGCGGATGATGCCGGCGTTGTTGACCAGAATGTCGATCTTTCCATATTCGTCCATAACGGCGGAAACGGCGGCCTGCACGCTTGCCTCGTCGGAAATATCCACCTTAACGGTCATGACCTTTACGCCGCACTTTTCCCGGATCCCTTCCGCCACCTTTTTCATTTTCTCTTCATTTCCGGCCATCAGAGCCAGATCCGCTCCGTATTCGGCGAGCGAGGTGGCAAGCTCCAC
>DXDD01000031.1 GCA_019115665.1 Candidatus Eisenbergiella pullistercoris
CAGTTCAGCCTTCGGCAGAACTGTTACGGCATCCGGCCATTCCAATCGCTTCGCGATGGGCCGGATGCTTTCTGCCGATACGTTTTCGTACGGTCTGCGCAGTAAATGCGCAGACCTGGCTGAACTGTTACGATTCGGAACTTTCTTCAGGAAGATTTTTAACAAAACACTTTTCTGCCGGAAAAATGTATGCTATACTTACTGAGATAATGGCACAGTAAGGAGGCGATTGTATGAAGCACATTAAGACACTGAGCACGAGAGACCTGAAGGAATCCATGAAGAAGGGCGGATGCGGAGAATGCCAGACGTCCTGTCAGTCTGCATGCAAGACTTCCTGCACGGTGGGAAATCAGAGCTGCGAGAAGATGAAATAAGCAGCCTGAAAGGAACAACCGAAGACGGTACTTATAAGCAGCGATGGAATGTCGCTGCTTATTATGTGCGATACGCCCGGAGGGCGGCCGTCATGCCTGCACGAGAGGGCATCCGATGGATAACGGTCATCAAGCGGCCAGGCCGCGAGACGACCGAGGTATCGCGGATCAGATGGGGGAAGGAATCTTCCCCCATCTGATCGTCCAAAGGGAAATTGCGGAGAAAGGAAAGAATTCAGTGATACATCAGTACAGGAATAACGGCTACAACATCGTAATGGATGTGAACAGCGGAAGCGTACATGTTGTGGACGATTGTGTTTATGAGATCCTGCCGGAGGCGGAGAAGCTGTATGGAGAAGGCGTCAGGGAAAAGCAGGAGATGCTGGCAGGCGTGAAGAAAGGGCTTCAGGAAACGGGAGCTGTCAGCTCCTTCGGGGAGCAGGAGCTTTCTGAAGCCGTGGATGAGATCCTGGAGCTGGCGGAAGCGCAGCAGCTTTTTACGGAGGATATTTACGAGAAATACATAGGAGATTTTAAAAACCGTCAGACAGTGGTAAAGGCTCTGTGCCTGCACGTGGCTCATGACTGCAACCTGGCCTGCCGGTACTGCTTCGCGGAAGAAGGAGAATATCACGGAAGGCGCGCCATCATGAGCTACGAGGTTGGAAAGAAGGCGCTGGATTTCCTGGTGGCTTCGTCCGGAAACCGGGTGAACCTGGAGGTGGATTTCTTCGGAGGGGAGCCTCTGATGAACTGGCAGGTGGTGAAGGATCTTGTGGCCTACGGCAGGAGTCTGGAGGAGCCAAACCATAAGAAATTCCGCTTTACGCTGACCACCAACGGCGTGCTTTTAAACGACGAGATCCAGGAATTCCTGAATCGGGAAATGGCGAACGTGGTGCTCAGCATCGACGGGCGCAGGGAGGTGAACGACCGGATGCGTCCGCATCGGGGCGGACAGGGAAGCTATGACGAGATCGTTCCCAAATTTCAGAAGCTGGCGGACAGCAGAGGACAGTTCAATTATTATGCCCGCGGCACGTTCACCCATTATAACCTGGACTTCGCGGAGGATGTGAAGCATCTGGCGGATCTTGGCTTTGAGCAGCTTTCCGTGGAGCCGGTGGTGGCGGATGAGAAGGAGCCCTACGCGATCCGTAGAGAGGATGTGCCGGCGATCCTGGAGGAGTACGACAGGCTGGCGGTGGAGCTGATCCGGCGTCATAAGGAAGGGAAGGGAGTCAATTTCTTCCATTATATGATCGATCTGAGCGGCGGCCCCTGCGTGGCGAAAAGGCTGTCCGGCTGTGGATCGGGAACGGAGTATCTGGCGGTGACGCCCTGGGGAGATCTGTACCCCTGCCACCAGTTTGTGGGCCAGGAGGAGTTCCTGATGGGAAACGTGGACGAAGGGATCACCAGAGAGGACATCCGGGACAGATTTAAGAGCTGCAACGTTTATACCAAAGAGAAATGTAAGGACTGCTTTGCCAAATTTTACTGCAGCGGCGGCTGCGCGGCAAACGCCTGGAATTTTTCCGGAGATATCAACGGCTGCTATGAGATCGGCTGCGAGCTGCAGAGAAAGCGCGTCGAATGCGCGATCATGATGAAGGCGGCGCTGGCTGAGGAAGAACCTGAAGCGGAGAACTAAAGGAGTAAGGAAATGAACAGGAAAAAAAGCATACTGACGCTCATCGTGTTTTTTGTCCTGCTGGCCGGACTGGGCTATGTGTCCGTCTTCGGCGTGGGAGCGGACCGTTCCGGTTCCGCCTCCAGCATCAAGCAGGGACTCGATCTGGCGGGCGGCGTGAGCATCACCTATCAGGTGGTGGGAGACGAGGAGCCGGACAGCGCGGATATGAGCGATACCATTTACAAGCTGCAGCAGCGTGTGGAAGCCTATTCCACCGAAGCGCAGGTCTACCAGGAGGGTTCTGACCGGATTAACATCGAGATCCCCGGCGTGTCGGACGCCAACGCGGTGCTGGAGGAGCTGGGCAGACCCGGCTCTCTGATCTTCCAGGATTCCGCCGGAAACACGGTGCTGGACGGAACGGATATCGCGGACGCGCAGGCGGGCTATCAGACCGACTCCATGGGAAATCAGACCCCGGTGGTCCAGCTGACCATGACGGAGGAGGGAACGCAGAAGTTCGCTGAGGCTACCGAGGCGGCGGCGCCCACGCACGATATCATCTACATCATCTATGACGGCCAGGTGGTCAGCTCCCCGGCGGTAAACGATCCCATCACGGACGGCCAGGCGGTGATCACGGGCATGGCTTCCTTTGAGGAAGCGCAGAACCTGGCTTCCACCATCCGTATCGGCGGACT
This sequence comes from Candidatus Eisenbergiella pullistercoris, assembly GCA_019115665.1. Lineage (GTDB taxonomy): Bacteria > Bacillota > Clostridia > Lachnospirales > Lachnospiraceae > Eisenbergiella > Eisenbergiella pullistercoris. Next base: position 2,718 of record DXDD01000031.1, read on the forward strand.
GAGCCTGGAGCTGGAGGAGCTTCGTTCCAACGTGGTAGGCGCGCAGCTGGGAAGCGAGGCGATTGAAAAGAGCCTGCTCGCCGGAGCTATCGGCATGGCGATCGTCATGATCTTCATGATCGCGGTGTACTGGGTCCCCGGTCTGGCAAGCGCTCTTGCCCTGGGGCTGTACGTGGAGCTCATGGTGCTCCTTCTGTACGGCTTTGACATCACCCTGACCCTTCCCGGCGTGGCCGGCATTATCCTGTCCATCGGCATGGCAGTGGACGCGAACGTGATCATCTTCGCCCGGATCCGGGAAGAGATCGCTTCCGGAAAAACGGTGAAGGCGGCCATGAAGATCGGCTTCCAGAAGGCCCTGTCCGCCATCATCGACGGCAATGTGACCACCCTGATCGCGGCCGCCGTTCTTGGCTTTCTTGGCTCCGGAACGGTGCGCGGCTTCGCCCAGACGCTGGCCCTCGGTATCGTGGTTTCCATGTTTACGGCCCTGTTTGTAACCAGGAGCCTGATGAACGCCTTTTACGGGCTGGGAATCCATGATGAGAAATTTTACGGCCGGGCGAAGGAAAGAAAGACCATCCGGTTTGTTTCCAAAAAGCCGATCTTCTTTACGGCTTCCATCGCGGTGATCGCGGCCGGGTTTATTTTCATGGGCGTGTATCAGGCCCGCACCGGACAGGCGCTCAACTACAGTCTGGAATTCGTGGGCGGCACCTCCACCAGCGTGACCTTTCACGAGGATATGAGCATCGAAGAGCTGGACGCGCAGGTGGTTCCGCTGATCGAGGAGATTACCGGGGACGGCAATGTGCAGACCCAGAAGGTGCAGGGAAGCACCCAGGTGATCTTCAAGACCAGGACGCTGGACGCGGAGGAAAGAGAAGAGATGAATCAGATGCTGGCGGACAGCTTCGGCGTGGACGCTTCCACGACCACGGCGGAATCCATCAGCTCCACCATCAGCGGAGAGACCAGACAGGAGGCGTTCATCGCCGTGATCGTTTCCGCGTTCTTCATGCTGATCTACGTCTGGTTCCGGTTCAAGGATGTGCGCTTCGGCGCAAGCGCGGTGGCGGCGCTGATCCACGATGTGCTTGTGGTCGTCGCCTTCTACGCGGCGGTCCGGGTTTCCGTGGGAAGCACCTTTATCGCCTGCATTCTGACCATTGTGGGTTATTCCATCAACGCCACCATCGTGATCTTCGACCGGATCCGTGAAAATCTGCGGTCAGAGGGAAGCGAGGAGCTTCCGGAGCTGGTGGACCGCAGCATCACCCAGACGCTGTCCAGAAGCATTTTCACCTCCCTGACTACCTTTATCATGGTGGCGGTGCTGTATGCGATCGGCGTCAGCTCCATCCGGGAATTTGCCCTGCCGCTGATGATCGGCATCGCCTGCGGCACCTATTCCTCCGTATGCATCACTGGAGCGCTCTGGCTAGTGCTGAGAAAGATCGGCGGGAAGAACAAAGAACAGAGTACAGCGAAGCCGGCAAAAAAGGCAAAGGTCTGACGGCAGGCCGGCGGCCGGATAAGATAATATAGAGAAAAAAGGGCGTTCTGGCGGGAACGGCAACAGCGGACCGTCAGAGCGCCCTCCGACTTTTACGGGAAGAAGGACGCGGAAAATGGCAAAATGGTTTGTGGCCGCAAAAAAAGCGGATTTCAATAGAATCGCGGAAATGTTCGGCATCAGCCCTGTGACGGCGAGGATCCTGAGAAACCGGGGGCTGACGAAGGATGAGGAATTCCGGAAATTCCTGTACGGGACGAAGGAGGACATGTATCCTCCGGAGCTGCTTTTGAACATGGAAGCGGCGGCGGAGCTTCTTGCCGCGAAGCTTCGGGAAAAAAAGAAGATCCGCGTGATCGGGGACTATGATGCGGATGGGGTCTGCTCCGCCTGCATCCTGCATCAGGGACTAAAGGCGGCGGGGGCGGACGCGGATACGGCGATCCCGGACCGGATGAAGGACGGCTACGGGCTGAACGAGCATCTGGTGCTGGACGCATATGAGGCGGGAGTCGATACCATCCTCACCTGCGACAACGGGATCGCGGCTTCCGGAGAGATCGCCCTCGCGAAGGAAAAGGGCATGACCGTTATCGTGACGGATCATCATGAGGTGCCCTATGAGGAGACGGAAGACGGACGGCGTTGGCTGCTTCCGCCTGCGGACGCGGTGGTGGATCCGAAGCAGGAAGGGGATCCCTGCCCTTTTAAAGGCATCTGCGGCGCTGTGGTCGCCTACAAGCTGATCTGCTGCCTGTACGGAAAGCTGGGGATCCTGGAAGCAAAAGGGGATTTTCTGGACGGCCTTCTGGAGCTGGCGGCCTTTGCCACGGTCTGCGACGTGATGGAGCTTCTGGATGAAAACAGGATCATCGTCCGCTTCGGCCTTTCCCACATGAAGCATACCAGAAACGCTGGGCTTCGCGCGCTGATGGAGGTGAACGGCATCGAGCCGGACAAGCTGACCTCCTATACCATCGGTTTTGTCTTGGGTCCCTGCGTCAACGCCACGGGACGGCTGGACACGGCGGTTCGGGCGCTGCGGCTTCTGGAGGAAACCGACCGGGCGGAGGCGGTGCGCATCGCTTCGGAGCTGAAGGCCCTGAACGACAGCCGCAAGGACATGACCGAGGAATATGTGAAAAAGGCCGTGGCCCAGGTGGAGGAAGAAGGACTGGAAAAGGACCGGGTGCTGGTCATTTTTCTGCCGGACTGCCACGAGAGCCTGGCCGGGATCATCGCCGGACGGGTGCGGGAAAAATATTATAAGCCCGTTTTCGTCCTGACCTGCGCCGAGGACGGCGTGAAGGGCAGCGGCCGCTCCATCGAGACCTACCACATGTTTGAGGAAATGACGAAGATCCGCGACATCTTTACCCGATACGGCGGCCATAAGATGGCCGCCGGCCTGTCCATCCGAAGCGGCGACACGGAGCTTTTCCGCAGACGGATCAACCAGGTCTGCACGCTGACACCCCAGGATCTGGAGGAGCGGATCCATATCGACGTACCCATGCCGGTTTCCTATATCACCCGTTCTCTGGTGGACGAGCTGGACCGGCTGGAGCCCTTCGGAAACGGAAATCCCAGGCCCCTGTTCGCTCAGAAGGATCTGCTGTTTCTTTCTGCGAGAGTCCTCGGAAAAAACGGGAACGCGGTGCGTTTTACGGTGCAGGACGACGCGGGAGGCCGCTGGGAGATGATGGCCTTCGGCGATCCTTCGCCGATGAACGCTTATCTGGAAGAAAAATTCGGGAGCGATGCGGTGCAAAAGCTGTACGGGACAGGATTTCCCGGAGCAGCCTTCTCCGGCCGTGTTCCGGCCGGATCTGCGGCCGGGCAGACGCATGCGGACCGTCAGACAGCCGCTGCCGGGCAGGTGCATGCGAACCGTCAGGCGGCCGGGCAGACGCAGATCCGGCTGTCCGTGACCTATTATCCTTCCGTCAATACCTGGAAGGGGGAATCCAGACTCCAGCTGGTGATGAGGCAGTATCAGTGAAAGAGCGGACGGCGCCGGGGGAAAGGATCGTCCAGAATGAAGTCAGACTTTTGCGCCGCACCCGTCAGTTGACAGATTGTCCGCCATGGTTGGTGGTTCTGCCGCGGCCTTTCTGCTATGATCGGGAGGAAAACAGATTCCATGACAGGAGGAGAAGGACGATGAATCTTGCAGACAGAATACAGCGTCTCAGAAAATCAGAAGGGTTATCCCAGGAGGAGCTTGCGGAGAGGATCGGCGTTTCCAGGCAGACGGTTTCCAAGTGGGAGAGCGGAGTTTCCCAAAGTTAAAGATACCACATCAATCCCACGCGGACTTTTGCTCAACCGATACAGCCGGAGGGCTGGATAACAAGAAAAGGCGGTATGCGCCCCGTGGAGGGGTAGCGTACCGCCTTTTCTT
>DXDD01000032.1 GCA_019115665.1 Candidatus Eisenbergiella pullistercoris
CAGAACGGGTATAAAACGCTTTTCCCGGATTCTGATGGATCGGCTGCAGGCAGAACGGAACCGGCTTCTGATGTCCGGAATCCGCAGGCTGTCGGAAGAAACGGGAAAGCCCCTATCCTTCACAGAAGAAAACGGGGAGACATTTCCGACGCTTCCGCCGGTTTCTGTCAGCATTCCTCTTTTCCTTCCCTCGCTGTCACCCTTTATCTATGGACTGTTTGCCACTTTTGTCTGCATAGGGTTTCTTTTGATCGAAACGCTCCTTGCCTGTCTGACAGAATGGATAGCGGAACCGGCTTCCGTTTTAATCCATGCCGCAGCTGTTCTCCATTTGGGAAAACCGGTTTACTATGCCGTCATGCTGATATCTGTCCTCCTTATGATGCGCATGATTATTCTCCACGGGAGCCCGAGATGGGCTGCTGTTGACCAGCTGACTGAAATTTTTCAGGAGAATGATGTTTCGGGGAAATACTGCAACAGCATAAAGGAATATTGGGAAACGCAAAAGAAGCGGCTTCAGGATTAAATTCCTGCCGCCGCTTCTTTTGCGTTCTCATCAGGGCCTTTCTGCGGCCTCATCCCGCAAGCAGCCACTGCGTAATCCCGCTGCCCTTCCCGGGCGTTTTTTCAAAAATATTGACATGATCCCATCCCGTCGTCCGCTCCCGGAAGGCAGGATAGAGGAAGCCATATTCCGGCGCTCCCGGCTCATAGCCGTCAAGGGCAGGTCCCATGACACAGATCAGGTATTCATAGACCTCTTCCGATCCCTCCAGCCATTCTCCGTCCAGTCCCTTTGCCGGAACATCGTAGCTTCCATGAAACAGGAAGCAGTAGGAAGGCGCACCCTTCAGGAAGCGTTCTCCCAGCAGCTCGTAGAAAATGTCCGCAAGCGCGTCGTTTTTCAGGCCGGAAGCCTTCAATCCGTCCAGGAGCTGCCACAGGCCGCCGGGTTTTCTCGCAGAGGCGCGGATCCCGTAATCCTTCAGCTGGTCGTTCGTTTTGGAAAACAGGACGGTTTTTGCCAGTTCCAGGTTCTTCTTCAGCTCCGACGGCTTCAGGTGGAGGATATTCTTATTAAAGGTTCCTTCCACATATCCCTCTTCATCAAACCAGGCTCCCGCGATCCTGTCAACGCTGGAACGCGCGGGAGTCAGCCTTCTTGTCAGTTCCAGCATATCGTTTCTGTCGATCATATTTTTCTCCATCTCTGCAGCTGTTTGGGAAGAGTCTGTCACACCTTTTTCAGCTTCACCCGACACTGCTTCCGAAAGCAGGCGACGCCATAGGCCAGAATGGTTTCCATTCCCTCTTCCCTCAGCCTGGCAGCGTAAGTTTTCTCTTCAATCTGCCCGAGCGCTTCCTGACAGGCTTCCTCCAGCTTCCCTTTTTCCGCATATTTCAGCTCGATCACAATGCCGGTCTTCTCCGGCAGAATTTCGATCTGAATGTCCGAATCCCCATCCCCGCTTTCCTGATTGGACCTGATATCCCATTCTGTCTGATACCGCAGAATGCCCAACAAAAAGCCGTGATAAAAGGTTTCCTTCAGATCCTTTCTGACCGCCGTATCCCGGATGCTTACCGTCCGTCCCAGCCAGGAGGTAAAGACGCTCTCCGCAACAGACGGATCACCATCTTTCAGCGCCCCGCAGAACCGGTCAATCTCCGCTGCGTCCTTTCTGACTACCGCCTGCATCCAGTCCTGAATCTGGCTCACAAAAATTTCCCGGATTTCTTCATTGGGAATTGCCATCCTGATCAGATTCCGCCGTCTGGGATCCGGTCTTCCTGCCTGAGTCAGATAGCCGGTCGTAAAAAGCACGCTCCAGACGTTTTCTTCTGAAGCGTAAATATCCCGATACGTCAGTTCATTTCTGATTTCCTTCAGAACCGTTTCTCCGGCAATCAGGCGTTCCACCTCGCTGCGGGTTCCGGCAGAAGCGTTCTCCAGCAAATGCCTTACGATGTCGTTACTGCTGGTATTCGACCAATAGGATTCCGGATAGAGAGAGGGATCGTTTCTGCGCTTCCGGGCAAAATTGACCACATCCCAGGGACAATACACATCCACATTTCCAAAACGATATCCATCGTACCAGGACCTGACATCTTCGTAAGCTTCTCCGATTTCGTAGTATTTCAGGAGCTCCTTCACTTCCTCATCGCTAAAGCCAAAATATTCATCAAACTGTACATCCGTAATGGATTGAACGTTCAGATTATTCATACCCGTAAAAATGCTCTCTTTTGAGATGCGCAGACACCCGGTCAGCACAGCAAAATACAGGCTGTCATTGGTTTTCAGCGCCTGCTCAAACAGATTTCGGATCAGCAGAACCATTTCGTCATAGTATCCCTGTTCGTTCGCCTTTGCCAGCGGTACGTCATATTCGTCAACCAATATGACTGACTTCCTGCCATAATGCCTGTACAATAGCGTTGAAAGGGTCTGCAGGCTGTTCATCAGCACATCGTCCGCCATGGAAAAATTGCTGAGACTTTCTGTTGGAACGTAGATCAGCTTCCGATACATCTCCTTTTCCTGTTCCATCAGCCTGTCGCTTTCAAGCAGAAAAGAAAATCGCAATGCTTCCTTTCCAATGACAGAACACAGCAAATTTCGGGCGGATGTGTAATCTGCACCATTTATGCTCTTCAGACTGATTGAAATAACCGGAAATTTCCCCATATATTCTTCACACAGCTCTGTCTGTCCTGAGATTTCCAGTCCATCGAACAAAGCTTTATTGCAGCCAATCTCCAGAAAAGATTTCAGCATACTCATATTCAGTGATTTCCCGAATCTTCTCGGTCTGGTAAACAGATTCACTTCTCCCCAGTCAAGGAGCAGATCTCGGATCATTGCCGTCTTATCCACGTAATAGAAACCCTCACTGCGGATTTTTTCAAAGCTCTCTATCCCGACAGGAAGTCTTTTCTTAAAATCTTTCATCGTTTTTTGCGTTCCTTTCCCCAGGCACTGCATAACGGACAGACAGAGCTTCATCCTGCAGACTGTTGCCTGTCCTTATATTTTTGATTTTACCATCTGCAGTGTTGGATGGCAAACCATTTAAAAAACCGTCTTCAGGGAATCAGTCCTGGCTTGGAGCAAAGCTTTGGCACGCCCACACGGAAGGTGGGCCCTTCCTCATCGGTCCCGTTTTCATCCAGCACAGCCTGATTGGCTTCCAGGCGCGCCCGGGCGGAAAGGTAAAGGGCAGCGTCCGTGGCATCCCATCCGTAGGCGTTCATCACCAGCCGCTGGATCTCCTCATAGCCGCGCCGGATGGCTGTGTCGCAGGTACGGCCGTTGGTATTCACAAACCAGAAGTCCTCCGTCTCCGTTACCGGCCAGTTCAGTTTGAAATTCTTAATGATCCGGACGCGGACCAGAATCTCTCCGGCGATCTCGATTCCTGTCTCGCATACCTCGCCGTCTCCCATGGCGGCATGAATGTCGCCCATGGCCAGCAGCGCGCCGGGAACACGGACAGGCAGATAGACGGAAGCGCCCTTTTTGATGAGGCGGCTGTCCATATTTCCGCCGCCGCTAAAGGAATATCCGGACGGCACAGGCGCGCCGTCCGGGGCCGTTCCGATCACGCCGATCATGGGGGAAATGGGCCATTTTACATCATTGAAATGCGCGCAGCCGTCCCGGATGGGAATGATCTTGGTCCGGATCTCACAGGTGGGCCACAGGGCGCCGTATCCTTCCAGGGTCATCATCACGCCCTGGTCTGCCACCTGAATATCCAGGATGTCTGCCGCCAGCACATCTCCCGCCTCCGCGCCGTCTATATAAAGCGGCCCGGCAGCCGGATTGGTATGGGTAAAATCCAGGTTGTCCTCATGGTCCGCTTCGGTCCTGATCTGGTTTCCGAAGCAGTCCTGGGTGATAAAGCGGACGATATCGCCGTCGGAAGCATGGGCGATGGGGGCGTTGTTTTTATCAAAGCTGTATACAGCGCTTTCAAGCGTAAGCATGGAAATTCCTCCTTTAAACGAAACTACGAAGCTTTCGATGTAACAGTTCAGCCAGGTCTGCGCATTTACTGCGCAGACCGTACGAAAACGTATCGGCAGAAAGCATCCGGCCCATCGCGAAGCGATTGGAATGGCCGGATGCCGTAACAGTTCTGCCGAAGGCTGAACTG
>DXDD01000033.1 GCA_019115665.1 Candidatus Eisenbergiella pullistercoris
CGGGGCTCGGCGCAGATCTGATCGTTTGCCTGGGTTACATAACAGCCGGGAACCAGCTTTTTGCAAAGGGCTTTCAGACTTCTTGCCGTCAGATACCCTTCCGGATCCGTCTGATCGGGCACCTCGTTTCCGATGCTCCAGATTACGATGGACGGATGATTTCTGTCGCGAAGCAGCATAACGGTCAGGTCCTCCTCGTGGCATTCATCGAACCACTCGGAGTACCCGCGGCTTTCATGGGTGTTGCTTCCAAGCTCCTTTCCCTTCAGGATGCGCCACTCGTCAAAGGCCTCGTCCATCACGTAAAAGCCCATCCGGTCGCAGAGATCCAGCAGGGCGGAATCCGGCGGATTGTGGGACATACGGATGGCGTTTACTCCCATGTTTTTCAGCTTCTCAAGCCTTCTTTCCCAGATCTGGGCCGGTACCGCCGCCCCCATGCTTCCGCCGTCATGGTGGACGCATACGCCGTTCAGCTTTTCCCGTTTCCCGTTGATCAGAAAGCCCTGATCGCAGTCAAAAGCCACGCTTCGGATTCCGGTCAGAATGCTGACCTCATCCTGCTTTTCTCCCTCCATCCGCACCACGGTCTCAACTCTGTACTGCGCAGGGCTTTCGCAGGACCACAGCGCAGGCCGGGAAATATCAAAGCGCCGCACGAAAGTGAGCTCGCCCTGTTTCGCACAGGTAACCTGTCCGCATGCTTCCGCCTGTCCGGATGCGCAAAGCGTTCCGTCCGGCGCATACACGCTGATTTCCACGCCGATTTTTCCGGCCATTCCTTCATCCGCTCCCGCGATCCGCGTCTCCACAATCAGGGAAGCCTTTTCCTCTGTTGCCTCCTCACCGCGGGCACAGACCCCATAGGGCGCGATATGGACCGGCTTCACGCCGATCAGCCACACGTCTCTTGTGATTCCGGAGCCGGAATACCAGCGGGAATTGGGCTGGGCGGAATTGTCCACCTCAACATCCACGATGTTTTCCTCTCCATCCGTCTTCAGAAGCTCCGTCACATCCCACTCAAAGGGCGTATAGCCATAGACGTGACGTCCCAGCTCCTTTCCGTTGAGCCAGACCCGCGCCAGCATATACGCGCCGTCGAACCGCAGGATCACCCGTCCCGCTCTGACCGCCTCCGGATCGACGCAGAACAGTTTCCTGTACCAGCCGATTCCCGTTTCCGCATATCCGCCGGAGCCACAGGAAGGCGCATCCTCCGCGAAAGGATAGTCCAGGCTCCAGTCATGGGGCAGCTTCACCGGGCGAAATCCCTCCGTGCCCGTCTCTCCCGGGACAGGCTGCTTTCCCGTCCCGGAAAGTTTTCCGGAAGCGGTCTCCTTCTCATGGAAGAAATACCAGTCCCGGTTAAAGTTTTCCTTCTTTCTTGCTTCCTTGCCAGATAAATACATGATGATACCCCCGTTCTGTTTTTATTCCGGTTTTCACGGCGGCTGCAGTTACAGCCGGTAAATCCGTCCTGTGGATTTTCTCACCAGGATCTCATAGTTCAGCGCAATCCGATGATTCTCACACTCGGTTTTACCCCCCCCCGCACCAGTTTCCAGAGGTCCCTCTTCCAGCCTTCTGATCAGCCGCTTCGCCGTTTCATTGCCGAGCTGTCTTGCGGATACCCTGACAGCCGTCACCGCCGGAGAGAAGCACTCCAGGTTCACGCTGTTGTAAAGGGAAGCGATGGAAATATCCTTGGAAATCCGATATCCCTCGGCCTGCATGCGCGACATCAGGCGGGTACAGATCACATCATCCCCGCAGATGATGCACTCCGTCTTTTTCCCGATCACTTCGCCGATGATGCTGTCGAGCAATTCTATACTGATAAAATTACGATACGTCAGCTGCTGCTCCCTGGGAACTCCGTATCTGTCCAGAGCGTCCATGCAGCCCTGAAGCCGCTGCCCATTCACCCGATAGGACATATCGCCCATGATAAAGGCAAAACGCCGGTATCCCTGCCCGATCAGAAGAGAACAGAGGCTTTCTGCCGAAGCCCTGTTATCCGTGTCCACCTGAATGATGTTGTCATATTCACAGGTTCCGATCAGCGCCGTCGGGAAATTACGGTCGGACAGATACTGGAGCATCCTGTCTCCCTGTGTGCTCCGCATCAGAATGGCGCCGTCCACCTTTCCGCTCTCCACAAGCTCTGTGAGGCCGGAAATATCGTTGGACGCTCCGGTAACGAGCATCACATGGTATTTCATCATCCCGGCCGCCTCGCTGATTCCAAGCAGGCTCTCCTGAAAAAACGGAAAGCTTGTGGTATAGGCATCTGCCGGAACGACAGCCGCCAGATTTCCGGTCCCGACACGCCGTTTCCTGTGCGTTTCCTCCTGCCAGGCCCCTTTTTCCTTCGCATATGCGCGGATCCTTACCCTGGTTTCTTCTCCAATGCGTCCTTTGCCGGAAAGCGCCCGGGAAACCGTGCTTTTGGATACGCCAAGCTCTCTTGCGATCTCTTCAAATGTGATGGCGGACCCCTCCTTCCCTAAACGGGCGTGCCGCACGAGGGAACAGACTCCCGGGTGCGGCACGCCCCTCCATTATCTCATCCGTGCTTCTTATCCACGGGTTGCCACCCATGCATCGTACTGGGTGTTAAATTCATCATAAATGTTCTGCAGACCTGCATCATAGCACTTCTGTACACACTCGTCAATCGTGGCGTCCACATCGTCCACCAGTCCGAGCTGCAGCATCGGGATATAATCAGCCAGCACGCTGTCCACCGCGGACATATAGGATTTCACGTTCGTATCATCAAACACGAAGGTAATGGTGGGGTTCATTACAACCCTCTCCTCCCAGGCATCCGTGATCGCCTTCTCACGTTCCGGGACTCCGCCTTCCGTCAGATCTCCGTTCTTGATCGCCCAGGATACGGACGTGGAAAATGCCGCATAGTTGGTGGAATTTTCCAGCTCGGTGTATTCATTCTGTTCATTGATGCTGTAGTGTTCCCCTTCAATGCCCAGAAGCAGAAGCTTGTTCAGATAGGTATCAAACTTCATCAGATCCAGTACCATCGCCGCACGCTCCGGGTTCTGGGAACCGGCGGTGATCGCCATATCGTTGTTGGAATATGCTTCCGCGCCTACCAGATGATCCTGTGTGATGTCATAAGCCGTACACTGTACGCCTTCCGTCTTTTCGGCCTGCTCCATGTAGGTGAATACGGAGGTGTTCCACGCGATGGAAGCTCCCTGCAGGTTTCCAAAGGCATCGTCGTCCGTTACCGTATTGGTCAGTGCGCTTCTGCTCCACGCTCCCGCATCGGCCAGCGTCTTCATATCGTGAGCGAAATCGCGGAAATAATCCAGCTCGCAAACCAGCTTGATGTCTTCCTTCGCCGGAATCTCGCCGTCATACTGATAATACATGACTACATTGCCGCTGCTGACCGCCGCAAAGGTATCATACTGCTGACGGTACACATCCCAGAGCTCGCTGTTGTTTCCGGAAGCCGGCATTGCATAGATCCCGCTCTGAGGCGTTTCCTGCTCCGCGATGGTCTGACAGAAGTTCATGTAATCCTCCCAGGTGGTCAGCTCGGAGATTCCATACTTGTCTGCAAGATCCTGACGGATGGCGACGATTTTGCCCATGGGAGAAGCCACATTGGAAGGAACCGCGATCGTCTTGCCGGAGATCGTTGTCTCATCCCAGCTCTCCGCCGCCTGATATTTATTCGTCAGAGGCATATTATTTGCGATAAATTCATCTGTCAGCTCATAGAAAGAGCCCTTCGCCGCTTCGGTATACATATAGCACCAGGGCGCGGTAAAGATCAGATCTACCTGCTCGCCGCCCGCAAGAACCAGCGAATACATGGTCTGGTAATCGCTCCAGCTCATGATGGTCACATTCAGCGAGGTATTGAACGGCTCCAGATACTCGTTTGCCAGCTCCAGAACTCTGTCCCAGTCGTTTGGCGTATCACCGATCAGATACATATTCACCGTATACGGCTCGCTCAGATCAATGTTGGAATACATCTCCGGGGTCGCGGTGATGGTCCCTTCTCCGACAGCCGCCGGAAGGCTGTCCAGCGATGCCCCCGTGCTCTGTGCAGCCTCTGTCCCGGCGGCGCTTTCCGCCGTCGTTTCCGCAGCAGCGTTTTCCTGAGCGCTTTCCTGCGAACCGCCTCCGGAGCCGCCGCAGCCTGCAAGTGCCGCAGCCGTCAGGCACAGGCTCATCACGATTGCCAAAAGTCTTTTCTTTTTCATATTCATCCTCTCTTCCTTTTTTTATTTATGCTCAGAAGCCCTTCCGGCTTCAGACATATCTTTTTC
>DXDD01000034.1 GCA_019115665.1 Candidatus Eisenbergiella pullistercoris
CGGCAGGCCCGGCAAACGCGCCTTCCTGCCTTCTGATGTCTGCAGCGCCCGCCCTGCTTCCGGTCAGAGCTTTGAATATCCGTAGCCGTTCACCATCGCGTCCAGCTTCTGCTTATTTTTGCAGAACGGGCAGTTGTGTACGTCATACGCCTGATAGCCCGGAATGTCGCTGGTATCGAACATGGACTGCACCGGGATTCCGTTGATGGCCTTCACCGCGCTGAACACGGAGAAGATCGCCTGGATCTTTCCGCCGTAGTAATCGATGCATTCCAGGCTTCTGCGAAGCGTCATGCCTGTCGTCGTAGTGGCGAGCAGGAGGATGATGTTCTTATTCCGGATCGAGCCCACCAGATTGTCCCGGAAAATCATCTGATTGTTCATGTTGAACTCCGGCGTCACCACATAGACGGTATTATGCATGTTCATGGAAGGGAAATTTCCCCGCTCCAGCTCCTCCGCCACGTACGCCCCGATCACCTCGCAGCCGTCCAGGCAGCAGACCGTATCCACCACCGTTTCAATCGGCAGACGCTGAACAAAGGCCTTTCCCACCGCCGCCGCTTCCGAGCGCCTGGTCTTCAGCCCGGTCATATCCACATAATAGTTGATGTGCGAATGGCTGGTCGCGAAATGTCCCGGAATCGCTCTCAGAATGATGTTGTTTCCGGCCTTTGAGTAGAACTTCATCACCTTATTTTCCATGCCTTTTTCCCTCTCCCTTTCCGCCTTTCGGCAAAGCCCCGGTTGCAGTGTTCTTTCATAAGGTTCATTATATATGTTTCAAACAGTTTTTACAACTTTTTGTTCATTTTCCTGATATTTTTGTGCATATTCTCTATTTTTCATTCCTACAGTTTGGCTACTTTTCAATCAGACGTTTCTTATTGCGTTTCCTCAATCGGTGCGTTAAAATGAGGACATATCAATCTGGAGGAGATTTCTCCAACTGGAAAAACGGAGGAAATCATGGAAAGAATGTATACCGCCCGGCTGAACCGGGTATGTGAAGAGCTTCAGAAAATGGGACTGGATCAGATGATCGTAAGCGACCCTTTAAGCATCCGGTATCTGACCGGCGTGTGGGTGCAGCCCTATGAGCGGCTGTACGCGCTGTACGTGCGCACGGATGGAAAGCACTGCTTTTTCCTGAACAACCTGTTCGTGATCCCGGAGGTGGATCTGGATCAGGTCTGGATGTCCGACACGGACGACTGCATCGGCATGGTGGCGGAGCACATCGCGAAATACGGGGCGGACGCGCCTCTTGGCATTGACAAAAGCTGGTCCGCCGGCTTTCTGCTGGGACTGATGGAGAAAAATCCGAACGCGAAATATGTGAACGCTTCCTGCTGCGTGGACCGGGTGCGCTCCATTAAGGATGCTTATGAGCAGGAAAAAATGCGGGAATCCTCCCGGATCAACGACGCCTGCATGGAGAAAATCGCAGCCTTTGTGAAGGAGGGCATGACGGAAAAGGAATGCGCGGACCAGGTGCGCGCTCTGTATAAAGAGGCGGGATGCCCGGAGGGCTTCGATACCATCCTGTCCTTCGGCGCCAACGCGGCCGATCCGCACCACGAGCCGGACGATACCCGTCTGAAGGCCGGCGACTGCGTTGTGATCGACATGGGCTGCGTGAAGGACGGCTACTGCTCCGACATGACGCGCACCTTTTTCTGCAAGGAAGCGCCGGAGGAATACGCCGCCATCCATGATCTGGTGCGACGAGCCAACGAGAAGGCGGAGAGCATCATAAAGCCCGGCATGCGCTTCTGCGACATCGACAAAGCCGCCAGGGATCTGATCACGGAAGCGGGATACGGCCCGTATTTCAACCACAGGCTGGGCCATTCCATCGGCCTGCAGGATCATGAGCCGGGGGACGTGAGCTCGGCAAACACCGCCTGCGTGGAGGAAGGGATGACCTTTTCCATCGAGCCCGGCGTCTATCTTCCCGGAAAATTCGGCGTCCGGGTGGAGGATCTGGTACTGGTGACAAAGGACGGCTGCGAGGTGCTTAATCATGTGGATAAGCGCTGGAAGGTAATCGGATAGAACGCTTCCCTCCGGCAGGACAAACGCATCCGGCAGGGCAGAACGCTCCCGCCAGGGCAAAAATGCTCCCGGCAGGGCAGAACGCTTTCGGCAGAAAAAAGCCCCGGCGGGCGGCGCATGAACGCGCCGCCTGCCGGGGCTTTTTCAGTGTCCGGGAAACCCTTCCGCCATGCGGCAGGCCGGCCTGTTACGGCGTAACCTGGACGGACAGCTTATCGCCGTCGATCTTCAGTTCGTCGATCCTGGCGCAGCGGCTGTCTTCCGCGGGCTGGCTGTCGGTAATGTCCCTTCCATGATATACGATATAATATTTTCCATCGTCGAACAGAACGCTGTTGTGTCCCATTCCCTCTATGGTGTCGGTCTTGGAGATCAGAGGCGCATAGGTATGGTCATTCGGATATTTCTTCCAGTCAAGCGTCCTCAGATCCGCGTCCGGCGCTCCGTGCGCCACGCTGTATCCGATGAAATAGGTCGGGTTCTGGTGGCAGGCTCCGGAATACATCAGGAAATGGGTCTCTCCCACGCAGAAGTAGAAGGCTCCCTCGATGGTATGCCAGTGCTCTCCCTTTTTGAAGCGGTCTCTCTGATAGATTTCCTCATCCATCGTGGGACGGACCACGCAGACGGGATTTCCCTCAACGGTAAGGGGATCCTTCATCTTGTCGCAGACGATCACGGTTCCCACTCTTTCCACCTCATACACGTTCTGGCAGTAGAAAAAGTACAGCCCGGAGGGCGTCGCTACCGTATGAGGGTCGATGGAGAACGGAGGCAGCAGATCCTTTACCTTGCGGAAGGGTCCGTGCGGGGAATCGGATATGGCCACCCGCATCGTCTGTCCGTGCTCGTCGTCGCTGTCCGCGTCCATGCTGGAATAGTACATATAATAGGCGCCGTCGATCTCCAGCACGCAGGGAGCCCAGCAGTTTTTCTGCCCTGTCATATCCAGGCAGACTCCCTCGTATTCCCAGCCATCCGTCAGATGATCGCTGCTGTAAAGCTGCGGGCCCGCAGGGCCGGTCGCATAGATATAATATCTTCCGTCAGACGCCTTGATCATATAAGGATCCGGCTGTCCCAGAGGCGCTGTGTCGCCCGGTTTTCTCTTATAAAGCTTCATGTCGTTTGCTCCTCTGTCATTTGTGCCGCCGCCGGCGGCATGGTTGCAAGATTGCTCATTTATTTCACAGAGCTGTCGATCTGTCCTTCAATGATGTACTTCTGGAGGAACAGATAGAGGACGATAACGGGCAGCAGGCCGATGGCGCAGGTCGCGCAGGCCTTCGGCATGTTGCCGACGCCGTTTGTCCGGTTGAACGCCGACTTGATCACCAGGATGATGGTGAACTTGGACTTGTTCTGCAGCAAGTACATGGGCATCATGTAGTTGTTCCAGCTTCCTGTCGCCGACATGATGATACGGGTAATGGTAACCGCCTTCAGCTGCGGCATGATGATCTGCACGAAGGTGCGCAGAACGCCCGCGCCGTCGATGGCCGCCGCTTCGTCCAGGGCCGTGGGGATGGATACCACGAAGTTCATGTACATGAACATGGTGGCCGGAATGCCGCCCGCCGCGGACAGCAGCGCCAGACCGTACAGCGTATTGGTCATTCCGAATTTAACCATCAGGCTGTAGGTACCGACCAGCAGCGCCGTTCCGGGGATCATCATAACAGCCATGCTGATTCCCTGGATGGAGTTGGAAAGCCGGTTCCTGCTTCTGGCAAGTCCATACGCGCCAAGAGCGGAAAGGCCGATCTCAATGACAACCGTCTCCACCATCAGGATGATGGAGTTCTTAAAGCCAAGCCACAGGTCTCCGCTGGAGAAGACTTCGATATAGTTCTGGAAATTCCAGACCTCCGGAAGCGCCAGCTTGGAGCCGATATCCTGTATCGTCCGGAAGGACAGGTTCAGCATGATGTAAATCGGCAGAAGGTAGATCAGGATCAGCAGGACGGATACGATATAACACCATCCCACAGGCTTGCTGTTTGGCCCGGTACTCTTTACTTTCGCCTTCATCAATATTCCACCTCCCTCTTCTTGAGCCACGCGTTGATCGGAACCGTAATGATCAGGATCAGCAGGAAGGTCACAATACCCACTGCGGACGCATATCCCGCCTTCTCATCGTTGAAGTACAAAAGGGAGATGTAGAAGGCCAGAGACATGGATTTCCGGTTCGGTCCGCCGTTCGACATCGCTACGATCTGATCGAACAGCTTGAAGCCGCCGATCAGGTTTGTCACCACAGCCGTGGTAATGGACGGGATCAGAAGAGGAAGCGTCACACGGTAGAATTCCTGCCAGTGAGTCGCTCCGTCCAGTCTTGCCGCTTCCTTATACATAGAGGGAATATTCTGCAGACCGGCCAGATAGATCAGCATACAGAGTCCCATGTACTGCCAGGAGTTGGCGAGCGTGATCACGATCGTGGAGGAAAGTCCGGTTTCCATCCAGTAAACATCCGAAAGTCCCAGAGCGGTAAGGATCTCGTTGAACACGCCCCCGTCCGCCTGAATGAAGAAATAGAGGATCTGGCCCATGATGAATCCGGAGATCATGATGGGCATGTACAGGATCACTCGCACCGCATTCCTGCCCTTGAACTTCTTGTTCAGGAACAGGGCGGCCGCAAGTCCGCTGACATTCTGCAGCAGCGTGGAGCCGAAGCCGTAGATCAGAGTATTCAATACCGATCTCCAGAAACGATCGTCCGAGAACATATCGATATAGTTTTCCAGCCCGTTCCAGCGCATGGTCTGCGAATATCCGTTCCACCGGAAGAAGGAGATCCGGATAGCATTTGCCAGCGGCGCGGCGATAAAGAGAAGCATCAGCGCCATGGCCGGCAGCGCAAGAAGGACATAGATTCTCTTTCTTTTTTTCAATCTGAATACCCCCTTAATACACTTAAATGAATGAGGAGAGATGGCCCGCCACCTCTCCTCATCTTCGTTACCAGTTTACAGTTGTTCTATTCTGCCGGTCAGCCTTCCTGAGCTACCGCATACAGATCCTGGTAATTCTCAAGCAGATATTCGATTACCTCATCCTGTCCCTTTTCGCTGGTATCATCAAACAGCATGTTGCTGGCGTCTCCGAAGATATTCCACATTCCGGACGGCATATACTTTCTGTCCCAAAGGTTATCGTAGAAGATGTTGCAGTCCGCGCACTGCTCCTGCATGGTGGTGAATACGGACAGGCCATAGCTGTCGTCGATCTCCATGGAGGACTGCAGGCAGCTGAGCTTACCGGTTACATCGTTGATAGCAACTGCCACTTCAGGACGGGCCATGTACTCAAGGAACGCCTTCGCGGCCGCTTCGTTCTGGGTATCCTTCCAGATGCCGAAGGTATCGCCTTCACCGATTCCCACATGCTCCGCGCCGCCTTCCGCAGATGCGAAGGAAGGAAGGAAGATGTAGTTGGCTTCCGGATTCAGGCTCAGGCAGGTCACCAGTACGGAAGGATCGTTGCCGAGGATAAACGCGCTCTGTCCGGTTGCGTATCTTTCAGTCAGGTCGGAATCAACCAGGGTCAGGATATCCTCATAGAAGTATCCGGAATCGATCCAGTTGACCGTGTACTTGATCAGAGAGTTCTTATAGTTCTGCCAATCCCAGGAGCCGTCCAGCTGAGCCGCGCCGTCTTCAAACATTTCGCCTTCATAGGTTACGAAGGTTCCGGCGTAGTTGGCAAGCAGACCGGGGTTGGAGGTGGCGCCGATGGGAGTCACGCCGGATTCCTTAACGGCTGCGCAGGCCTCGGTGAAGTCGTCCCAGGTATGGATGGAATAAGGATCCACGCCTGCCGCTTCCAGCAGATCCACATTGGCCAGCGTTCCGTTGACCAGCTCGCTGATCATCAGGACGTATACGGCGCCGTCGTCATCCTGGATAACGCCCAGAGCGGACTCGTCATAATCGGACATCCAAGGCTGATCGGACAGATCCATCAGATACTCCTTGTAACGCAGGAGAGACCATCCATGGGTCTGGAACACATCCGGAAGCTCATTGGAAGCCATACGGGTCTTCATGGTGTTCTCATAATCCTGACCATATTCCGCAACGTTTACCGTCACGCCGGTCTCCGCTTCAAAAGCGTCTACCAGTTCGTTAAATATGGCAGCCTGGTCTCCGGTATAAGTAACCGCAACCTCAATGGTGGAACCGCTGATATCCGCAGCAGCCGCTTCGCCGCTGTCCGCAGCCTCGCCGGTATCTGCCGCGCCGTCGTCCGCCGCTTCTTCAGCTGCGGGAGCTGCGCTCTCGGCAGGTGCAGCGGATTCCGATGCCCCCCCTCCTCCGCAGGCCGCGAGAGAAGCTGTAAGGATTGCAGCCAGTGCCAGACTTAACAGTTTTCTTT
Source organism: Candidatus Eisenbergiella pullistercoris (assembly GCA_019115665.1). GTDB lineage: Bacteria > Bacillota > Clostridia > Lachnospirales > Lachnospiraceae > Eisenbergiella > Eisenbergiella pullistercoris. Next base: position 6,442 of record DXDD01000034.1, read on the forward strand.
TCATAGCTTTTACCTCCTTTGATTTTGAATACCGCCGGCTCTCCGTCCGGCCGTACCGTTGTTTACTCTGGAAAATCTGCTGCGGACCGCTCACTGATACATAAATTATGTAAGTAAGCATCCATATCTGCGGTCAGCGCCGTGATTCCGTTCTCTTTTCCCGTTCTCATACAGCCCTGCAGATCGGGAATAAAATGGCGGTTCTGTAGGCATTATGACTACATCCATCTGTCCACATTTTATTTTCC